>NZ_QBKS01000003.1 GCF_003054285.1 Litoreibacter ponti | reverse complement strand
CCATGCAAGCTTCCTGCCATATGAAACCGGCGCTGAAATTGCACTAAGTCAAAGTCTTGGGGTTTTTTGATTTTGATGACGGTACAGGCGGCCCAAAAGAGACATTCGACATGCTTTTGTTTTTGCAGCTGCAGCCCACTTTGCGGACATCGCTTCACATGTTTCAATTAGATCAAGCTAGCTCCGCTCACTTCGCGCGATTTCAGAAAGCGTCTGCCTTAACCAGCGGTGCGCCGCATCGCCGTCCTTGCTGGCATGCCAGACCAAGTGGAATGGAATGGTCGGGAAGGTCAGCGGGCATGCGACGCTGTCGAATTCCCGCATGAGGCCCGGCCCTAGTTTTGACGGAATTGTCGTGATGAGCGCCGTGCCTTTCATCATTGGTGCGAGTGACTCGATATTGCTGGTCTCGAGTTTAATCCGCCGTTTCCTATTTAGCTTTCGCAACTCCAGATCGACCCCGCTCCGCGCACTTCCGCCCAGGCTAGCCACCGCATGATCCGCTGCGCAAAAATCGTCCAGTGTCAGAGGAGGAGTGCGAACCACCGGGTCGAAATAGGTGACAAGCTCGTCTCGAAGCAAAAGTTTCTGCTTCAAAGCGCCTGACTTCGGTGGCTCTGAAAGCAGAGCAATGTCCAGTTCGTCTCGTAGCGCTGCTACCAGTTTCCGGGTTTCCATTGGGCGCACGATCAGACGGCAACCGGGGGCCATGCTCATCACCTCCGTTTGAAATGCCGCTAGAACCGTTTCGATTTCAAACGCAGTCGCTGCGACAACGAAGTCTCTGGTCGCTTCGGCAATTTCAAAGGCTGCGGATCTGCCCAGGTATTCCAGTTCGTCGAGCACCCTTGAAAAGGTTTCGATGATCCGCGCTCCGGCAACTGTTGGTTCCATTCCGGAGGCCCCGCGAATGAAAATTTCATCGTTCAGCGCCTGCCGAATTCGATCCAAGCGATAGCTCGCAGTAGATTGGGACAGCCCCTCGTCAAAAGCGGCATCTGTGACAGATCCTGTCCTCGCGATGCCAAGTATCAGGCGCATCGACTTCACGTCGATGGCATTTATATCGAAATTTTCCATTGTATATATCGACAAAAATCCATTGTATCGATTGCATAGACTGTCGATGTTCCTCTGGCAACAAACGCAAGGAACAGAAAATGACAATCTTGAATTCTACTGGCCGTTCTCTCCTACCCATGCTCGTGGCGGTCGGATTGTTCGTCCAGCCAGTCTCAGCCGATGTTCATGTGGGCAATGCGGCTGTCGCCCTTGAAGATGTGGTATTTCAACCTTTCGGCGACACGCCAATTGAAATTGCTGTGCTCAACGGCAACCCCCAAACTGGCCCATCCGCAGTGCTTTTGAAGTTTCCACCAAACTTTCCAGGTGCCATGCACACCCACACCCACGGATACCATGCCTTGGTGATCTCCGGCGCTTCCAAGCATTGGATTGCAGGGCAATCGGAAGAAAATGTGCCGCTGCAACGGCCGGGCGACTACTGGTACCAGATCGGCGGTGAAGCCCATCAGGACAGTTTTCCGACCGACGAACCAACTGTCATCTACGTGCAGTTCGAAGGCCCGATGGACATCGAGCCAGCCGAATAGGCGCCAGCTGAAACAATCGGAGGGTCACGCAAACGCGGACCCGTGACCGGAGTTCATACATGATGACAACGTCAACCAACGCGTCAAACAAGGCCCTTGTCGAGAAGCTGTTTCTGGAGGGTTTTTCCAAGAACAACGCGGACGTATTGAGGGAGGTTCTGTCAGAAGGTTTCGTCCTGTCCAGTGCAGGCGCGATCGCTGATGATCAGACCAACGCCGTAAGCGACCGAGACGCCTTGATTGCAGGGATGCGCCACAATCACAACTGTTTCGAGGGCTGGGGCTTCGTCATCGAGCATATCATGGCCTCCGACAATCACGTTGCAGTAAGGTGGACGGCGACCGGAAAGCATGTCGGTTCATTCATGGACGAAGGCCCAACAGGCGAGATGGTGACCCTGAAAGGCAATTCGCTTTACCGGATCGAAAACGGAAAAATCGTGGCAGATTGGGTCTTCGCGAACCAGGCCGAGTTCGGTGCCCAGCTAGGCATTGGCGCATTGCCGCCCTTGGGCGACGGAGAAAAGCTCGTCCGGGGTTTTTGGAGCAAGGTCATAAACGCGCACGACCCCAACGCCGCCGACGCGCTCATGGCCAAAGACTACAAGCAACATGCTGTTGGCATCGCCCAGGGCCCCGAAGGCTTCAAGGCCTTCTTTCGAGACGTTCTTGCAAGCAGTCAAGGCATGAAGGCAGAGGTTTTAGGCTTGATAGAGGCGGAGACGCTTGTGGTCTCGTCAACCCGCATTTCGTTTGACGTTCCGCCCGAAGGTTGGAGCGCCTCGCAGACCATTATTGACGTGTTCCGCACGGACGGCATGAAACTGCTCGAACACTGGGATATGGCTGCTGAGTAGTTGGGGTGGCGAATTACGCTGAAGACCGATCAAGCTCGATATAATGTTGAGCGTAGCTTCAATCTGCTAAAAACACGACGTCAACCAGCCGCTCGGATTACCGGGCGGCTGGATTTTTGATCGGCTCAGCGTGAATAGACGGCGGTAATGCGTGCTGAGGCCAATGAATTGGCGCCCGTCATGAAGCCGACCAGTGCGGCGCTGGCATTTTCATCCAGCCCGAGGCTTTCAACCCCAAGTGCGTGCACGGCGAATTGGTAGCGGTGCACCTCGCCGGGAGGCGGGCATGCGCCGCCGAAACCCGCCGTTCCGAAATCGGTGCGGCTTTGCACCGTCCCGGCGGGCATCTCGCCCCCTTCGGATCCTGCGCCGCGGGCCAATGCGGTTGCATCGGCGGGGATATCGAAAGCCACCCAGTGCCACCAGCCGGAGCCCGTCGGGGCATCGGGGTCGTAAGCTGTGACAACGAAGCTTTTGGTGCCTTCGGGCGGATTGCTCCATTCGAGCGCGGGAGAAATGCTGTCCCCCTCGCAACCGAACGCGTTCAGGACAATGGTGTTGTCGAGTTGCTTGCCTTCGGCGATGTCCGGGCTCGAAAGCGTGAAGCCCGTATCCGCGAAGGCCGGGGCAACGAGAGATACAGCGAGCGCTGCGGTCGTGATCAGATGTTTCATGGTCAATCTCCATCGGAAGTGTTTCGGATGGGACCTGTATTTCACCAAGGCGTCGCGAATGATCCCCGACGCCGATCAAGGTTTTACGCTATTCGCGCAAATGGCTTCGGCATCGCGCGTAGCCGCCCTGGTGTGATACCGAAGCGGGTCTTGAACGCCTCGCTGAGGCGGGATTGCGAGCTGAAGCCGCATTCGAGGGCGATCTGCGCGAGCGGTTGCTGCGTGGTTTGGATGCGCGAAAGTGCGGATGTCACCCGCACGTCGCGCAGCACCCGTGAGAAGCTGGTGCCTTCCCGGCTGAGCGCCCGTCGCAAGGTGGCTTCGCTCATCGCAAGCGCTCGCGCGGCGTCGGGTGCTTTCCACGGGCGAGCGACATCATTTTCCAGAAGCGCCCGCAGACGGTGCTTCAGCGCATCGGAGGCGTGGACGCGATGAGCAACGCCGTTCAATTGGAGCCATAACAGCAGTTCCTGCATCCGATGTGTCGTGATCCTGTCGGGCAGCGCAGGGCTCCGGAGGCTGGCGACCAAGTGTGAGAACGCGTCACGGAAGCCGCAAGCCATCTCTCCTTTCCGAAGTTCGCGAGCATGCGGCGGATTGGGGTGGACCCTCAGAAACTGCTTGATCACCGCATCGTCGATGACCAGCCCCTCCGACAGATACTGGCCGGTCTCCCCAATGATGTTGCCGATCCGTAGGGTTTCGCCCTGGCGTAGGTAGACAAACTCACCTCGCTGCACAGTTGTTTCGGCGCCTGCGACGCATTGCACTGTTTTGCGGCTCGAGCGGATTCGCAGAAGGCAGGTTCTGGAGATATGCAACTGCTGAAAATCCGCGCTGCAACACTGGCGAAACTCGACATAGCGCACTGCCTGCCTAACGTTGGCGTCCTCTGACAGGCGTGATCCGTCCATGCCGAAACCTCCTCTTTGCTAGGACCGTTCGGCGTCGTATTCGGAGATCTCGATGAGGTTCTGGTCCGGGTCGCGCAGATAGACGGACCTGATCGGTCCGGTCGCCCCAGTGCGTGGAACGATGCCTTCTTCAATGTCGACACCGCAACTTTCGAGATGGGCAACCACCTGATCCAGAGGGAGGGCGGATATCAGGCAGAAATCGCCGCTGCCCGGCGTCGGTGTCAGCGCCTTCGGCTCAAACTCCTTGCCGCGTTGATGAAGGTTGATCTTCTGCACCCCGAAGGCCAGCGCCTTGCGGCCACCGGCAAATTCCACGACCTCCATCCCAAGAACGCGGGAGTAGAAATCGCAGGTTGCCTCGATAGAGGCGACGGTGAGGACGAAATGATCGACGCGGTCGATTTGCATGGCGGGGTCTCCTGTTTTGGCTGCAGTCTAAGTGCAACTTGGACGGACGGCCCCGTTCCTATTGGAGACCGCCCCCGTCTTAGCTAAAGATGCAGGCTTCATGAGATGGCATCATCCGCGCTCAGATGCCCCAGCAAGGCGCGGATCGGGCGGGCCAGCGCGGCCTTGTCGCGCACAGCAATTCTCAGGCTACGCTCTGCCCAAGGCTCTGCAACAGGGGCCATCCGCAGGTTTGACGCAGCAAGATAGGGCTCCACCGCGCCCAGCGGCAGGATCGCAATTCCGAGACCAGCCTCGACCATCCGGCGGACGCCATCAAAGCTAAGCACTTCGACGCGAGTACGCAATTCCAGACCCTCCTCGGCGGCTTTCCTGTCGATGAAGGCCTGCAGGGAGCTGCCCTTTTGCAGGCCGACAAGGTCGTGGGATGAAAACTCGCGAAAGGCCACCGGCCCATCGGTGCCAAGCGGATGCCCTTTTGGGGTCAGAACCATCAAGGTGTCGCGGCGGTATTCAAAGACGTCCAGATCGGGATCGGGAACAAGGCCGGAGAAGATACCAATATCGGCGATGCCGTCGCGCACGGCGGCCACAATCTCGGGCGATGTCAGTTCGGTCAGATCGATCCGCATGTCGGGATGCGCGTCCACGAAATGCGCAAGATCTTCCGGCAGAAACTGCGTGATGGCCGAGGTATTCGCGGCGATCCGTACGGTACCACGCACGCCCTGCGCGAAATCGCTCATGTGATCGTCGATGCGGTCGAGAAGCCTTTGGAGGTCTCGCGCATGTCTGAGCATTTCGTCGCCAGCTGGGGTCAGTTTGACCCCCTTCTGCTGGCGGTAGAAGAGCGGCGTTCCGATCTCTGTCTCAAGGTCGGAAATGCGCTTGCTGATGGCAGAGGCAGCGATGTTTTCCTGCGCGGCGGCCTGCGCAATGCTCTTCGCGGCGGCCACGGCCACGAAGAGTTCGAGCGTCAGAAGATCAAATCGTTTCCGCATCCAGCCTGTTTCCCGGTTTAGCGGGTTCTATCATGCTGCGGCGGTCTTCGAAAACCGTGTCTCCACTTCTTGCCGCAGACGATAGGCATCTGTATTCGTGTCGGCTTTGATGTCGTTCCACGTGATCGGCTGACCCTCTGGCACATCCCTGATCAAGGTCACGTTATGGGCCAGACCAAGTGGCACATAGCCGCCCTCCAACGACAGTGACGCGGGTCGCAATCCGCCCGCGACGGTATAACCCCCTTCGCCGTCCAGGATCTCGCCCTTCTTCAGATTGCGCTTTGTGACCGCCGCCACATCGGCGCGGAAGTCTTGCGCAGCGCCTGTCGGTTCGCCGCGCAGTCCGACAGAGGCCACCGATATCCCAAGTTCCAGTCCGATCAGGTGCCAGCGCTTGTAGTTGCACATGTAGCGACCGCTGTCGTCGGTCACGACCTTGTATTCCTCGAAGCAGTTGCGCAGGTATTCGGTATCGCCTTCGAAGCAGACCCAGACGCCTTTGCGAATATCATGCGGGATTTGCGCACCGTCCGGCGTCAGGCAGGAAATGACGTCCACCATCCCCTTATGATCGAGCACCCCGCCCTCCGCGCGTGGACGTGCCAGATTGGGTACGTCGTCAATCCCGCCCGACGGGAAGACGAGCCCATCCGCCGGCGCGTCCAAGCCGCAGACATTGGCAATCGCGGCGCTTTCAATTGCAGGTTTCGATCCGTCGAGGAAGGCGTTGAACATCTTGGGATTCAGGCGACCGCGTTCGGCCTGTTCGCGCGTGAGGCCCCAGTGATCCCAGACGGTGTCGGGCGTGGATTGCCTAAAGTGCGGCATCCACTTGTGCCCGCGTCCGGCAGCAACCACGCTGAACCCGCAGGCACGGGCCCAATCGACCAGATCACTCGCCAGCGCTGGCTGATCGCCATAGGCCATGCTGTAGATCACGCCCGCCTCCCGCGCCTTGTCAGCGAGACCCGGCCCGACGAAGGCATCCGCTTCGACCGTGACATTGATCACATGTTTGCCGTTTTGAAACGCGGTCAACGCATGGGTCACGGCGGCGATCGGATTGCCGGTGCACTCAATGATGATTTCGACGGCAGGATGAGCGATAAGCGCCTGCCAATCATCGCCCACGAAGGTCGCGCCTGACGCGGCCGCCGCGTCAAGGCTGGCGGCGGAATACGCCTCCCCCTCCCAGCCGACGAGCTTCATGTTGGATTTCGCTGTACCGGGGTTCAGATCCACGACGCCGACAATATGGATGCCCTTCAGTCGCAACGCCTGAGCGAGAAACATCGTCCCGAACTTGCCAGCGCCGATCATGCCCACGCGGATCGGATTTCCCTTGGCGGCACGCTCTTGGAGTTTTGCGAACAGGTTCATTTGCTCCCCTCCTTCGACCAGCCTTCATGGGTGAGGAAGTCGAAATCGCAGCCTTCATCGGCCTGCAGCACGGTTCGGCTGTAAAGGCCCCGATAGCCCCGCCTCTCAGGCTCGGGCGCTTGATGGGTTTCGAGGCGACGGGCGATTTCCGCGTCATCGACCAGAAGATCAATCCGCTTCTCGGCCACGGACAGTCGGACCCGGTCACCGTCTTGAACAATAGCCAGGGGACCACCAACCGCCGCCTCGGGCGACATGTGCAGGACAATCGTGCCGAAGGCGGTGCCGGACATGCGCGCGTCGGAAATCCGAACGATGTCCTTCACGCCCTGACGGGCCAGTTTTTTGGGGATCGGCAGATACCCTGCCTCCGGCATGCCAGCCGCGACGGGACCCGCGTTCTTCAGCACCATGATGTCATTGGCCGTGATGTCGAGGTCTGGATCATCGACGCGATTGGCCAGGTCTTCGAGGCTTTCGAAGACGACGGCGCGTCCTTCGACCTCGAACAAGTCCTGCGTTGCTGCTGCCCGTTTGAAAATCGCACCCTGCGGCGCGATGTTGCCCGTCAGGCTGATCAGCCCCCCTTCGTCCGAGACCGGATCGTCAAAACTGCGGATGACCCTGCGGTCCACCCAGTCGGGTTCGTTGTCCAGTCGCTCTGCCAGTGTCTGGCCCGTGACATCCACCGTATCGAGATGCAGAAGATGCCGGATTTCCCTCAGCACCGCCCCGACCCCGCCAGCAGCGAAGAAGTCTTCCATGTAGCCCTCGCCCACCGGTTTGAGGTCGACAAGGACCGGTGTTTCATCGGAAATCTGGTTCAGACGCTCCGGCGCGATCCGGATGCCAAGCCGCCCGGCGACCGCCGTGAGGTGAACAATGGCATTGGTCGACCCGCTCACGGCCATCAGCACGCGGAACGCGTTTTCGACGGATTTCTCGGTGATGATCTCGCTTGGTCTGCGGGGGGTCTGGATCAGCTCAACCGCCAGCTTGCCGCAGTGCTCCGCTGCCACGAGCCTGTCGGCATGCACGGCGGGGATGGCTGCGGTTCCCGGCAAGGACATGCCCAAGGTTTCGGCAATACAGGCCATGGTGCTGGCGGTGCCCATCACCGCGCAGGTGCCCGCCGTGGTGGCCAGACGGCCCTCGATCTCGGCGATTTCTTCGGCTTCGACCTCGCCGGCCCGGAACTTGCCCCAGAAGCGGCGGCAATCGGTGCAGGCACCAAGGCGTTCCCCCTTGTGGCGGCCGGTCATCATCGGACCGGTCACAAGTTGCACGGCAGGAAGATCCGCCGACGCGGCCCCCATGAGTTGGGCTGGAACGGTCTTGTCGCATCCGCCGATCAGCACCACTGCGTCCATCGGCTGGGCGCGCACCATCTCCTCGGTGTCCATCGACATGAGATTGCGGTAGACCATGCTGGTCGGCTTGAGGAACACCTCGCCCAAGGAGACGGTCGGGAACGGCCTCGGCAACGCACCCGCCGCCAGAACGCCACGCGACACCCCCTCCACCAGATCGGGCATCGAGCGATGGCAATTGTTGAAGCCGGACGGCGTCATCGCGATGCCGACGATCGGTTTGTCGAGCATGGCGCGCGACAGGCCCATTGACCGCGCGAAGGAACGGCGCAGATAGGCGGCAAAGTCCTTGTCGCCGTAGTTCGTCAGCCCGCCCTTGATCCCTTTGTCTTCAGCCATTGCCCGTCTCCTTTCGGCAAGTCACACCCAGCAGACGCTCGTAGACGAGAACCATCGCACCCTTGTCCTTGGCGCCATGTCCCTCCAGAAGGGCCTGCTGATAGGTTGTTGTTGCGGCCGCCAGAACAGGCGCCGGTATCTGGTATCGGGCGGAGATTTCCGCGCCGCTGACAAGGTCCTTGTAGGCCGATTGCAGCGGGTAGCCGGTGTCGAAAACACCCTCCAGGATCTGCGGAATGAAATACTCAGACGCATAGCTGCGCCCGGTGCCGGAGTTCACCACCTCCGCTGTGGTTTCAGGGTCGAGCCCGAGCTTCACTGCCATCGGCAGGATTTCCGCCAGCGCGGCGACGTTGATGTCGAAGAGAAGCTGGTTGATCAGTTTCGTCAACTGCCCCGACCCAACGGTGCCCGTGTGCAAGATACGGTTGGCCATGGTCGAGAGCGCGGGCGTCAACTGACCTACCGCCTCACACTCCCCGCCGATCATCATCGTCAGGGTGCCGTCCTCCGCCCGTTTCCGCATGCCGGAGACCGGAGCGTCGAGAAAGGTCATGCCAAGGGCCGCAAGGCGCTCCCCAATGCTAAGCGTAAGGCCGTATTCGATGGTGGAGGTGTCGACGACCATCGTGCCGGGGCGGAGATGCCGCGCAATCCCGTGCTCGGGATCAAAGAGTGTTCTCTCGACGATCGCACCACTCGGCAGGCAGGTGATCATCACGTCAACGCCCGCAAAATCGCCCACATCTTCAGCCTTCGAGGCGCCAGCATTGATGGCTAGATTCATCGCTTCTTCGCTGAGATCGAAAACCTTCACATCGTGTGAAGCCGCGAGGTTTGCCGCCATCGGCGCCCCCATCTGGCCCAAGCCAACAAATCCAAATCGCATATGCCGCTCCCATCGTTCGTTTGGTCAGGGAGTAGCATCGCTGAAGCCAAAATCGCGCATTCCGAATTGAGAACGCCCCGTTCAGGGTTCACGAAGGCAAACGAAATATCGAAGGGGAATGTAACTTGACGGCCCTGAGCGGACATCGACCGCCAAGTAGGAACGCTGCGGCGCGGCCCGTCAAACTGGACAGCGTCAGTTTATTGTTTCCATCATTAGTCCGGATCTTTTCCATTCGAAGGCGCCACAGGAAGATGCGCCAATGGAGCCTGAAAGATCGAGGATCGCGTGATTGCTCGCGGCTCAATCGGGCCTTTAATCGCCTTGTTGTAAGTTGCTATGCGGTTCTTCTCAAAGCGGGTGCGGACAAGGACACTGGCACTCCCTGCTGAATTGATCTGAAAGCATCATGTCCAAAGCTAAATTGATTGCGAATTCAACTTTGGAAACCACGCGACTACCGATGCGCCTTCAGGTGCGGCTTCAATCTCAAGACCGCCATTGTGGTTGGCACATATCTTTCGCGCGATCGCTAGACCAAGCCCGCTGCCAGCGCTTGGGGTGACCTGCGAAAACCGTGCAAGCGCGTGCAGCGCGTCATCTCCCCATAGCCCGCGTCCATTATCTTTCACCCGTACCACGGCCCGTTCTTCACGCTGCAGAACCGATATGGTGATCTCCAATTCAGGTGCACCGGCATGCTGCACAGCATTGTCGATTAAGTTTTGGAGCACTTCCTGCACAAGAAGCGGTTCGCATCTGATCCACATGTCCGGTCCCCGATCAAAGTTGATCTGAACGCCCCGTCGCAACAAATCGGGCGCGCTGCGCTCAAGGACCTCGGCGGCCAGCGCATTCACCTCGAACGGCTTAGCGTGATCGCTGAGCTGCCCCAACTCGCGATTTCGCTCGAAGGATAAAAGCTGGTTCGACAATCGGCTAAGATGCTGCGAGGCCGAGCGCAACGCGGTGATCCGCTCAAGCTGCTTCGGTGCAGCGCCGTCCACCTCCAAGGACTGCGTCAACGACACGACCCCTGCGATCGGATTGCGCAGCTGATGGGCGGCGTTTGAGATAAACTGGTCTTTCGAGCTGATCCGCCGCGATATACGGTCCAGAAGCAAATTCAACGTCGCGACGATGCCTGTGACCTCTTGTGGGACACTCCGTTTGATAGGGCTCAGATCGCCGACGTCCCGTCTTGCAATCGCGGCCTCCAGATTTGTCAGCGGGCGCAAGGCAAGGCGAAGACCGAACCACGTTACGACCAGAACGGTCAGCACGAGCAGCGCAAGCACAGTAACGGTCTGTCGTACGATCCCCCGAACAAAAGCATTCCGCGCCTCAAGCTCTTGCCAGACCGAAATCACAAAATCACCGGCCACCCAGCCCATATCGACGGGCTCACTGAGCTGAAGAACCCTGACCGGCACGTCGCGATAGACACCAGAGTAGATCTTCGCTGGGCGCGACAAAACGGTGTCCACCGTCTCGGGCTCTATGGATGGGTTCACAGGGGGCGTGGCATATCCTGTGACAAATGATCCGTCCGGCCCCTTTACATGATAGAAGATCTTGCCCTCGGACGTCTCCGTCAAAAGGCGGAGCGTCTCGTTCGACAAGGCTTCGCCGTCGCGGATCGCAAAATCGCGCGCTATGGCCTGGCCAACGGACAAGAGAGTTCTGTCAAACAAACCTTCCGCAAGTCGGTTGGTCTCAATCACCCGCCACAGTCCAAGCGCCAACGAAATGAGAAAGAGAGGAGTAAGCATAACGGCCAGCAGCCGCGCCCTGAGAGAAACCGCAGAACGGCTCAACCGTCCGCTTCCATCAAGTAGCCAAATCCACGAACAGTTCGGATCGAAATCGAAAGGCCTTCGAGCCTTTTGCGGAGACGGGAGACGTGAACCTCTATCGCGCTCGTCTCCACATCCGCGCCAGTGCCGTAGATATGCTCCAAGAGACGTTCCTTGGACACAAGCCTACCTTGTGCCAGCGCAAGGGCTTCAAAAAGGGCCACCTCGCGGCGCGTCATGTTAAGACGCTCCTGCCCGTTTAAAACCTCGCGCGCACTGACGTCGAAGGTCAGGGGCCCAACAACTAGCGTGGCCGTCAAACTGGCGTGGCGACGCCGCAAGAGCGCTCGCACGCGCGCCGCGAGCTCGCTCATTTCGAACGGCTTGGTCAGGTAGTCATCCGCTCCTGCATCGAGCCCGTCGACGCGATCTTCGGTATCCGCCCGCGCGGTCAGCAGCAAAACCGGGCAATCCTGCCCAGATCGCCGCAGTCGAGTCAGCACATCCAATCCGCTTGCGCCGGGCAGGTTGATATCCAGTATGATCAGGTCCGGCGGATCCGCGAGAAGCGGACCCATGGCCTCGGCCCCATCCGGATACTCATCGACCGCATGCCCCTCGTCAGTGAGCAGGAAAGAGACCGCTTTGGCGACCGCTTCGTTATCTTCAACTACCGCAATCCGCATTTTCGAAACTCACGTTAGCTTTCTGAAAGGTTGCTCGAATACACCTAAATGACGCGGCGGGGAGGGAGCTCCGCCCACACCAAAAGACAAGACATCCTTGAAGATGTCCACACCACTGGGAGGACCAAATGAACTTAAGTGAAACCACGCGCCGCGTGGCCTTTAGCGCTGCGACGTCTGTCCTTGCGAGCTTCGCGACGCAAGGCGTTGCCGGCGGGCACGGCATTGATCTGGCGGGGAAAACCGTCGATTTTGTTATTCCATTTTCTGAGTCCGGCGGCTCGGCCAAGTGGGCCAACTTTTACGCCCCGCTTCTGTCCGAAGCGCTGCCCGGCAACCCGACTGTTGTCGTCAAGTTCATGCCGGGCGCCGGCTCCACCAAAGGCGCCAATTGGTTCCAGGAGCAAGCCTACAATGACGGCACCTTGATCTTTGGGACCTCGGGCTCGACGCAATTCCCATACCTGCTGGGCGACCCAAGGGTCCGTTATGAATACGGCGACTGGAACGTCGTTCTGGCCTCAGGAACGGGCGGCGTTGCCTACCTGCCGCCAGATCTCGCGAGCAAGATGGATGGTCTCGACGCCACAGCGCTTCAAAGTGAGAACTTCATCTACGGCAGCCAGGGCGCCACGCGCCTCGACCTTGTTCCCCTGTTGGCGTGGGAGATGTTGGGCCTGAACGTCGAGCCGGTCTTCGGCATCAAGGGTCGCGGCGATGGCCGCCTGATGTTCGAGCGCGGCGAGGCAAATATCGACTACCAGACCTCATCGTCATATCTCAAAGGTGTGACGCCGCTGGTTGAGGCTGGGACCGCCATGCCAATGATGACATGGGGGGCCTTGGGCGAAAATGGCGAGATCGTGCGCGACCCGACCTTCCCCGACATGCCGACGTTCAAGGAAGTATGCGACGCGACCCCGGCCTGCGAGACGTCGGGCGAGCAGTGGGAAGCGTGGAAGGCTTTCTTTGTTGCGGGCTTCCCCGCCCAGAAGATGGTGTTCCTGCCAAATGGGGCCTCCGAGGATGCGATCGTGACCTACACGAAAGCGTTCGACGAGGTGCTTGCTCGCAACGATTTCGCAGAGATTTCCGCGAGCCGATTGGGCGTTTATCCGCAAATGACCGGCGACGCCGCACAGGCGACGTTGGCCCAAGGGACGCAGGTTCCTGACGAGGCAAAGGCCTTCGTCGTGAACTGGCTGAGCGAACGCTACGGCGTCACGCTGAACTAGGGACCTCCCAAACTCCGTCTCCGCTTTGGCATTCCGCCATGCGGAGGCGGAGTGAGGTCTTCAAATCGAAAGCCACCTGATGGACGTTCTGGCTACGGCCCTTCCCGCTTTGTCCGAGGCATTCGCCCTCATTTTGCAACCCAACCAGATCATGTTCCTCATGATCGGTGTGCTCTTGGGGCTGTCTGTAGGCGTCTTCCCCGGGCTCGGCGGGATCGCGGGCCTGTCATTGGTCCTGCCATTTATGTACGGCATGGAACCCGTATCGGGGCTGGCTTTGATGGTGGGGCTAATCGCCGTCATTCCCACCTCAGATACATTCGCAAGTGTGTTGATGGGTATACCTGGCTCGTCCGCCAGCCAGGCGACGGTGCTGGATGGGTTTCCGCTCGCCAAAAGAGGGCACGCGGCGCGCGCATTGTCGGCTGCTTTCACCTCCTCCCTCTTCGGAGGGCTTCTTGGCGCGTCTGTCTTGACCTTTTTCATCCTGATCGCCCGGCCGCTCGTCTTGGCCTTTGGGCTGCCCGAGATGCTGATGATCACGATCCTTGGATTGTCGATGGTGGCGATCTTGGCCGGCAGGGTCGTCTTGAAGGGTGTTGTCGCCGCCTGCCTCGGGCTAATGGTCGGTACAATCGGGGAGGCAGGGGCCGGCGGCAGCCTGCGCATGGCAACCTATGATATTCCATATCTCACCGACGGCCTGAGAATTGTCATCGTCGGTCTTGGTATCTTTGCCATCCCCGAAATCATCGCGCTTCTTCGGCAGGACCGCGCGATCTCAAAGGACGCGAAGCTTGGATCTGGATGGTTTGACGGGATGCGGGATTGGTTCGCCAACATTTGGCTGTCGGTCCGGTGCTCGGTCATCGGTGTAATCGTCGGGGTGATCCCCGGCCTCGGCGGTTCAGTGGTCGACTGGATCGCCTATGGTCACACGGTACAAAGCAGCAAGAACCGCGAAGGCTTCGGCAAAGGGGACATCCGCGGCGTCATCGGGCCGGAGAGCTCGAATAACGCCAAAGAGGGGGGCGGGCTTGTGCCTACCCTGATCTTTGGCATCCCAGGCTCGGGCTCTATGGCGATCTTTATCGGTGGCATGGGGCTTCTGGGCTATGATGCTGGCCCGCAGCTCATCAATAACAACCTCGATGTTACCTACACGATCGTTTGGTCCCTCGCGCTGGCCAATGTCTTTGGTGCGGGGCTCTGTATTCTGCTTTCGGGGCAGATTGCGCGGCTCACGACAATTCGGTTCACGCTGCTTGCGCCCTTCCTTTTCATGATGATTGCCTTCGCCGCCTTTCAGTCGCGGCAGTCTCTTGGGGACCTCGTCGCGCTCTTCGCGGTCGGTTTACTTGGCATTCTGATGCGGCGCTTCGACTGGTCGCGCCCGGCTTTCCTGATTGGCTTCGTGTTGTCCTATCAGGCCGAGAATTTCACGAACATGGCCCACCAGATCGCTCGCTCCAAGTTCCGCAGGGAGTTCGAAGCAGGGATCGAGTACGTCTTTTCCCCAATCGTCATCGTCCTTCTGATCATCGTGGTGCTGTCTGTCCTTGTCGGGATACGTCAGTCCAAGAAGGTGCTGCCCGAGGGCGACATCGGGACCGGGGCCAAGCGTGCGCCATTGATTTTCGCGCTTTGTATCCTCGCATATCTGGGAATTGCGGTTTGGAACGCCGCCGGGATTTCTTTGCTAAGCGACAAGATTTTCCCGCTTACGGTCGGTTCGGTAGGGTTTGTCGCGACGGCATTCCTGGTCGTCCAGATGATCCGCCTGCCCGAAGGCAACGCCATCTTTGCAGATCGCGAAGCCGCGGGGGAGGATGCCACAGCCCCGCACAAGTTGTGGCCGACCCTCTCATGGCTGGCCTTCTTGCTCGTCCTGTCAGCCCTGACCGGCTTCATCATCGCCGCAACCGCCTTTGCCCTAAGCTTCCTGCGCATGCGGGCTGGGTTGCCATGGGCTACGGCTGCACTGATGACCGTCGCCGGCATCGCATTCCTGTGCTTTCTGGCAGGTTCTTTGAACCGCGACTTCCCGCCCGGCGTGCTGCAAGAATATGTTGATCTTCCTTGGCCGCTCCGCTGACCCCCCAGCTGAAGCTGCGGGGCGGGTACGGCCTCGCTTAACGGTTTGCGGTGCTGCGATGTTTGGCCGCGATAGCGCGGGTCAAGGCAGCGTCGAGTCCTGCGGCTTTGATCATTGAGGCGCATTCAAGCATCTCCTGCGCACGCCGTTCGCCATGCGCCTTCACGCGGGCAATGTGGTAAGGCACCAGCTCCGCCCAATCGAAGCCTGGAAAGGTATCGGATAAAGACCCGCAGACCTCGGCCCATGTCCCGGTCTCCTCAGCGATATCCATCGCCTCAACAAAGACTGCCTCAAAGCCTTTGATGAAGATCGAGCGTGTCAGTTTGATCTGCGCTGACAGACCGTATTGCGTACCGACCGCACGCACGTTCAGGCCATGATCGTCCAGCATACAGGCCGTCAGTTCTGCCGATGGGCCAGACAATAACAAAGGGACCCGAACGCCACGCTGGGGAACCGTGTCCATGGCCACGCCAGCCGTGAAGTTACCGCCTTGTGCGATCACGTGATGGGCGATCCGGGTTTTGGTCTCCGGCCCGATTGAGTTCAAGTCTACGAAGGTCTTTCCCTTCAACGGACCTAAGCTCAACGCAGCCGACTCGGCATTGGCAACCGTCACCGTTGAGAGGATCAGGTCCGACCTCTCTGCGAGGTCAATCGCAGAGGCGGCGGCACAGATTCCATCCTCTTTCAGACGTGCCTGCAGGCCCGCGCGGTCCTGCGATTGGCCCAAGAGGATGTCATAAGCGCAGACATCGAGACCGGAGGCGCGAAGCTGCCTGGCAAAGAAGGGACCCGCCTCGCCATATCCCAGGACGCCGACCCTCATTCCGCGGGCTGTCGTGGCAGCGGCTGCTTGGGCGGTGGCACCTGCTCGCCATGTTCGGCAAATTGCTCGTGCGCATGCCGCATCAGCGCCGCGAAGCGATAGATGCCGTGGACGAACTTGCCGTATGGCATTGTGACAAAGAAGGCGAACACCACGCCCAAATGCAGCGCCAGGAGCAGGCCCATAGCCGGGGTGGCACGAAAAGCGGTCAAAACTAGCCCCGAAAGGCCAAGCAACAGCAGGATCCAGAGAAACGCGGCCCCAAACCCCTGATCTTCGCTTTTTAACACCTGCAAGCGATTGCGCTTTTCAATCATCAGCCCAATCGGCCCGGCGACCAGTCCGATGCCTCCAAGTACGCCGAAGATTTTGACGGGCGTCCACCACGGATAAGGGGCCTGCCAGTCCAACACATAGTGAAACAGGGTGCCCGTGCTCGTTGACGCGAAACAAAGCAAGAAGCCGTAGAAGGTCAGATGGTGGTAAAGCCTGCGCTTGTCGTTGGGGTGCTCGTTCTCGTTCATGCAGCCCATGCCGCCCCCGTCGAGATAGCGCAATTTCCCTGCATCTTTGGCAGCGCGCCAAAGCGACCTCAGTGTAACGGGCATGGGTCCGGCGGCCCGCCAGAATCGGGTGACGCCGATCGCAATGCTGAGGATCGCAAAGAGAAATGCACCACCAAAGATCACGACCATCATGTTGTGTGGCATGACACGGTAAAAGGCGCCCGCCTCAGTTCCGCTGGCAAAGAGCGCCGCGGGATCAGACACCGCTACAAAACCGGCGATGAAAGCGGCCACGGCCAGAACCAAGGACAGCGCGATGACAAAGCCGTTGCGCTGAAAGAGATGTTGCGCAGCGGCTGGCCATGCGTAGGTGGCATAGGTGTCCTCGCGCAGATCCGCCATCGCCTTTGGCACATTGATCGCAAATTCATGCGGCGGGGCGTATTGGCAGTCGTGGTAGCAAGCACCGCAATTGTGACAAAGGTTCGAAAGGTAGTCGACATCGCCTGCCGCAAAAGTTCGGCGCAGTTCCATGGCTGGGAAGACAGCGCATAAGCCTTCGCAGTAGCGGCATGCATTGCAGACCGCCATCTGGCGCGCCACCTCTTCCCGGTTCATTTGCGTCAGCGCGGCAAGATCAATTTCTGACATGGCGCGCGGCCTCCGTGCCTGCGATGCGCCCGAAGACGCTGCCAATGGTCATACCGATCCCGGCGAGGTACCCCTGCCCCAGAATGTTGCCTGCCATGATCTCTCCCGCGGCAAAAAGATTGGGGCTGACTGTGCCGTTCTCCATCACAACGCGTGCATCGCGGTTCACCTTGACCCCCATATACGTGAAGGTGATGCCCGGCCTGAGTGTATAGGCGTAAAAGGGCGGCTCCGAGATGGGTCGCGCCCAGTGTGATTTCGGCGGCTCCAAACCTTCTGTGTGGCATTCGTCATGAACGGTGTGGTCGAATGCACCGGGCACGCAGGCCGCGTTAAAGGTGTCTACCGTTTGGCGCATCTGCTCGGGATCGAGCCCGATCTTTGTGGCAAGCTCCTCGAGCGTGTTGGCTGTTTCAGGCGGGAAGACCGACGGCATGAAAAGGTCAAAGGACTTTGCATCAATGATGACATGGCCAACCTGATCGGGCTGCGCTGCAACAAGCCGCCCCCAGATGGCATAGCGCTTTGGCCAGAAATCCTCACCCTCATCATAGAACCGTTTGGCGTCCGCGTTGAGCACAACGCCGAACGGGACGCAGTCAAGGCGGGTTACGATCCCACCGTCAAACTTTGGCGCGCGGCCATCGACAGCGACCGCGTGGCATTGATCCGGCTCGCCCGTCGTCTGCACGCCTGCATCCATCAATAAGCGCAGCAAACCGCCGGTGTTGTACGGTGTGCCGCGGATCAGGAAGTTCTGCGCTGCAGGGCCCCATGCCTCGGTCAGCCATTCGATATTCGCTTCAAAGCCGCCCGCCGCCGCAACAAAGGCGCGGGCCTCGATACGGTCGGCCTTGGGGCTGTCGCCATCCCAGCCATGCGTTACATCTGCGGCAAGGAAGAAGCCGTCTTCGATCTCTAAGCCGGTGACAGCGGCGTCATAATACACGACGACACCAAGATCCTCTGCAGTGCGATAGAGCGCGTTCAACATGGACCGACCGCCCCCCATGAAGAACGCGTTGGTCCTGCCAAGTGACAAGGTGCCGCCCAGCGACGGCTGGAAATGCACGCCATTCTCGGCCAGGAAATCCCACACTTCTTTGGAGCGTTCGAGCGTCAAGGCGGCAAGCTCCTCATCCGTGACGCCCTTGGTCACGCGCATGAGGTCCTCCATGTATTCCTCGACCGGGTAGGGACCGGTCAGGATGCCGTTACCCTCGTCATGGGCCAGCCGGCAATTGCGAGTATGGCGCGTGTTCCCACCGCGCCACGCCTTGGGTGCAGCTTCTACGATGCAAACAGAGGCCCCGCCTTTGGCGGCAGAGATCGCCGCACACAAGGCGGCATTGCCGCCACCTGCAATCAAGACATCGTAGGTCACACCGGCAAACCCGAAATCGTCACCAGCTTTTCCTTCATCATCTCACGGATCGCGTATTTCGGCCCCTCATGCCCGAAGCCGCTATCCTTGGTGCCACCATAGGGCATGAGATCAACACGCGAGGACGAGGTCTCATTGATATGAACGCCGCCAACGTCAAGGGCGAGTGCCGCGCTCATGGCGCGTTGCAAATCATTGGTGAATATCCCACTCGCCAGCCCGTATGGGGTGGTGTTCACACGCGCGATTGCCTCCTCGACGCTTGCAATGGGCAAAAGGCAGGACACCGGGCCGAAGATCTCTTTCGTCATCACCTCGGCATCTGGCTGCGGGTTGTCGATGATGGTAGGCTGCATCACCGCACCATCGCGCCCGCCACCGAGCAGCAGCCGCTGACCTTCAAGCATCCGCGTCACACGATCCGCCGCTTCAACCGAAATCATTGGGCCTACATCCGTGTCCGCATCTGCGGGGTCGCCCGTAACGAGGCGCTCCGCCTCTGCAAGATAGGCGTCTCTAAATTCGGCATGCGCTGGCTCTTCAACCATGAGCAACTGTATCGACGTGCAAACCTGCCCCGCCTTCCTGAAAGAGGCGGCGGCGGATTTTGCGGCGGCACTTGCGATATCGGTATCCGCGAGAACGATGGTCGCGGCGATGGAGCCAAGCTCCATCTGCGTCCGACGCAAACCTGCCGCTGCCTGTATGGCACGCCCGGCCCCGGTTGAGCCCGTGAAAGCATAGAAATCTGGACGACTGTCCGCCAAAAGCGCCTGCGCCACGGGGATCCCCCCATGAAGCACAGCCAAAGCACCATCGGCCGCGCCTGCCTCGGCAAAGCATTGTGCTAGCAGGTTGGCGGTCAGCGGGGTTTTGTCCGAGGGCTTAAGCACGACGGCATTGCCTGCCGCAAATGCGGGGCCCACCTTGTGGCAGACCGTATTCAGCGGCGCGTTGAAGGGCGTGATGGCCACGACAATTCCAATCGGCAAGGGCATGGTAAAGCCAATGCGGCCCCCACCCGTTGGCGCACCGCCGAAAGGCACGAATTCGCCAGACAGTCGTTTGGCCTCTTCGGCCGAAAGGGTCAGCGTTTGTACGGCGCGGTCAATTTCGCCATTGGCGTCCTTGATTGGAAAGCCTGCCTCCGCCGTCATCGCCGCCTGGAACAACTTGCGCCGCTCCGTCACCATGTCGCGCACGCGCGTCAGAATCTCGTAGCGGGCGTAAGGCTTAAGGGGAGCGCGAGAATAGCCCACCGCCTGGGCCAAAGCGGTATCTACATCTTCGGCCCCGGACTCGGAAACGTTAGCGATTTCGGTCTGGTCGTACTTGTTCAACACTGCAAAGCTGGCCTGCGTTTCGTAAAACGCGTTTCCACGAAACAGCCCCGTCGGTATGTCGCCTATTCCCGCCATCAGAACTGCGCCTCGTATTGCCGAGGGCTAATCCGTGCGCCGATCACAAGCGGCACATTCCCGGTGTCTGAGCCAAGCGCTTCTGCCAACGCGGTCTCGGTTTCGACCACTATTCCGTTGCACGCCATGGATTGCGCCATCTTCTCGGTGTCGGTCTCTTCGATGACCGTCCCGGTGGAGGCGAATTGCCGGGCCATCTGCTTCAACTCAATGCGGTTGAGAGACTGGTCAAGGAAGACCACAACCTTGATCCCGAGCCCCATGGACGCCGCAAGCCGCAGCTCTGACTGCACCATAGCCAGCCCCCCGTCGCCTGTGAAACAGATCACTTCGGTCTCTGGCGCATAGATTTTGGCCGCAATGGCGGCGGGAAGGGAAAACCCCATCGAGGACAAGCCATTGGTCATCAAGAGCTTACGGGGGCCAGAGGGGCGCCACCCCTGCCCGACCAGCAGCTTGTGGCTGCCAACATCGGTTGTGACGATGGCGTCTGGTGCAACAACCCCCTGGGCGGTTCGGATTACGTCAGACGGGTTCATCACGCCAGAAACCCGTCCGGCATCGAACGCCTGCTGCAAATCCGCGCGGTGCGTGTTTACGTCTGAAAGGTCATATCCCGACTGACTCTCAAGATCGTCGGTCAAGGCAGCGACGGCCTCTTTCACCGGGCCAATCACTTCGATGTCCGCGGCGTAGATTTGGTCGGTGTTGGGAACGCAGTCGATATGGATGACCTGCGATGTCACGGTCCATGGCTTGATAAGCTCGACCGCGTCGAACCCGATGTTCAACACAAGGTCCGCGCCGTTGACGAAATCCCACATCAGGTCATTGCACGCCATATCAAGAGTGCCCGCAAAAAGCGGGAGATCTTCTGCAACCGTTCCCTTGGCCATGGGGGACGCAACAATCGCCGCACCGATCTTCTCTGCAAGCGCTACGATCTCCGGCCCGGCGTCACTTTGCATGGCGGAAATGCCGAACAGGATTAGCGGCCGTTTCGCCTGCCGGATAGCGTGCTGCGGGCTCTGATCGCCAACCACGGTCAGGCCATGATGCACCGTACCGCTAGGTGGCAACGTGATGTCGCTGTCTAAAACCTCTGCCCCGACATAGTCAGCTGGAGTGGACAAATGCACCGGCCCGGGGCGCGGCGCCGCCGCGACCCTCAACGCCTTGCGCATCACCTGCCCTGCGCAGTTTGGGGCAACGCTAGCCACGTATTTCGAAACCGGCGCAAAAAGGGCGTGCTGATCGACAACCTGGTGCGTGAATGTGGGCTGACGCTTGGTGTCGATTTGCCCTGAAATGGCGATCATTGGGGTCCGGTCAAGATATGCGTTCGCGACCGCATTGACCAAATTTGTTGAGCCAGGCCCAAGAGTTGACAGGGCCACGCCCGGCTTGCCGGAAAGCATGCCCCATGCTTCAGCCATCAGGCCAGCCGTGCCTTCCCGCCGTCCCAATACGAAATCGACGCCCACCTTGCGGCAACCCTCGAGGAACTCCACCGACGGATCGCCCGGATATCCGAAGACCGGTCCGGTCCCGGCCGCCTTCAGCGTCTCTGCTATCAACTCTGACACATTCATACAGGGGCTCTTACCTTCGCTCAGATTCGCTTCTGTCCTTTATTGTATTGTTTTGTATACATTGCAATACAACATCTTTTTGGCTGCCACTTAGAGGTACGATGTGCAAAGTGCGGTGGAACAAGAGAGAGTAAAATACCCATGGCAAAAGGTCGGATGACCGCGGATGACGCCTACAAGATCCTGCATGACCGAATTATAAGCGGCGATCTGAAGCCCGGGCAGAAGATGCGCGAGGTTGAAATCGCCGAGAGCCTTGGATTGTCCCGCACCCCAGTGCGCGAGGCGTTTCACAGACTGAAGAGCGACGGACTTTTGACTCAAGAACCCAACAAGGGAGCAGTCGTTCGGCAGCTCGACTATCAATCGGTGTCCGAGCTTTACAAGATCCGCGAAGTGCTGGAGGGCACGGCCGCGGCGATGGCGACGCGGCAGATGTCAACGGTCGAGTTGAAGGCCCTTTATGAGTTACTAGAAGTGCAAGACGCAGCCAAGGACGATGTGGCGGAAGCCTCCCGGCTCAATAAGGTGTTTCACCACACCCTCTGCCAAAGCGCTCATAACCGCTACCTCGTGGAAATGATCGATAGCCTCGATCTATCCATGGCCCTTCTTGGCCGGTCAACCCTTGGCCTTGAGAGCCGAAAGGCCGAAGCCATTGCCGAACACCGAAAAATCCTTGATGCAATGTCCGAGGGCGACGCGGCGAAGGCTGAGAACGCCGCACGCGCACATATTCGAGCAGCCCATGCTGCTCGCTTGACCATAATTTTTGAAGACCAACGGTGAACAATACGCTTCAAGCGTTAACTGGGTTGATTGACTGCCTTTTTGGTATCTATCTTTTGCAACACGTGCTCGCGCTCTGCATCTTTTGATCAAAGGCGAGCAATAGTTCGAACGGTCCATGCCTGAATGTCCGCTAACGAATAGTTGTAGCCAGCTTTTTGCGACCGCAGCGAACTTCCGCTTCCCGCCCGCCGAAAGAAGTAGCGACGCTCGCTTTGATCCGCTGGCGGAATCGATTCTCCAGAAATCTGCTGTTAAACCGCCAACCCACTATGGACGGCTAGCCGCTCGCTGAAGCAAAATATCGCCTGCTGTCAACGTAAGTTTGAGCTCACTCAGAAGCTTTAGGATTCCTTTATCTGGATATAGCTTCGTAGCTATGAGAACTTACTTTTCAGCGGCCAGCCCAACGGCACAGTCTCAAGGACATAGGCCAACAACAACACATCCTCGTTCTATTCATGATTATCGAGGTATACAGGAACACCGAAGTGATAGCGATACACGTCATTCAGCTTCCGATGCCCGGCACCCACCTTCTCAGATGGCCACGGATCGTGCTCCACCCATAAACAAGTACAGAGTTCGCACTTCCAGCAAAGACCAAACCGGCACCATAGCTACGGTCGCCGATACTTGTCAGCAGCAGCGACCCGGAATGTCCCCCTCTGGGTCGGTCCGGCGATGCGGGCGAGACATCCAATTGGTAGAAAGAGACGAACTCAAGCGGCGTTCCATCGGGGTGACGAAGGCGTTTGCGCATCAGCAGTTTAGGTTTGTGGCAGATAACCTCCTGCCCGTTGCTGCGGTAGCTGAACTGTCGACGGGACCCACCCTGCATGGCCTCGCTCACAGTCCGGAACCCCGCCAGCCTTTGCACGGCACCCTGAACAGCCAACGGCGCGTTCGATAAGCGCTCATCCACGTCAATCAGCGCCAGATCAACGGTATTTTGCCGCGACGTTTTGAGCCTGGAATGCGCAAAAACCTGTCCGATAATGCGCATCGGTGAAAAGGAATTGGACTCCACCTGATGGGTGCGCACATCAGCTTCGGGGGGCGCCAAAACATGCGCATTGGTAATGCCCCAGACACGCCCGCTGCCATCCCTGGTGTCCAGAACAAGGCCAAGCGTTCCATGATCCAGCAGCTTTTCTGATCGAATGATGTCAGCCCCGTCGATTGTCAGCAGCGCTTCATCCATCTTGCGCTCCACGACGTCGGTCGCGACGCGGCTCTCCTTGGGCAACGCCGGATCAAATCGCGAAAGTTCGACAGAGCTTGGAAGGCAGACCTTCGGGTTTGCCCGTTTCTTCCGGACCACGAATACCACCGCAAGGATACCCGCGCGCGAACCCGCCACCTCCTTTTCCGCCAATCCGACCAGCAACAGGCCCGGCGTCTGTCGATAAAATTGCTCGATCCGCGGCAGGCAGCGTCGCAGGGTCTGGACAGGGATACGGGTCATCAGCCTTACTCCGGAAGCGGTCCAATGTCGCCACCCTGATCGGGGTTGGTCGGAAACCCCGGGCGGTCGAGCGATTTGAACCGCGCATCCGGCCCGATAAGCGGTCGCAATTCGCGAATGCTGCCGTCCGGGTTGAAGATGATGTCATAGACCTGAACCTCGCCCGCCGTCCGCCCGGAGAACAGGGCATCTCCCAGGTCATCGGCGCCCTGTTTGACCGCCTCTTTGGCGAAATCCAGCAACCCGGTAACCAGTGCCGTTCCGTCGGGTTTGGCTGTGATGCTCTGCAAGGTCTGCGAGGGTCCAAGCTGAATATTCACATCGTTCTTGGCCAGAAAAGCACCAAAGCGCAGGGCGTATTCCTCGTTGTAATTGGGGACAAACAGCACCTTAACCTCCGAGGCGGAAACCTGCAGAAGAGGCTTGGTCCCATAGACCCGGATACCAGGGGATTTGCGGTTCGCATCTGTGATCGGAACGGCGTAATTGTAGGCGCACGCCGTCGTAGATGCCGCCATCAGGGCAAAAATCAGAGTTCTTATCATCGGGGTTTTTCCTCGTTCGAATATTTCGTTTGCCGAAGTCGGGACTTCAGAAGGACCGTGGCACTTGAGGCGTGGGAGGCCACCCCAAGCGCCGCGGCTGACTGCCGCCGGAAACTCGTTGATTGAAAACACGGATACGTCCCGGCGGCAGATCGTTGCTGTCGCGACCGCCTAAAGCAGGCCTGCCGCGCGTAGCATGTCCGGCAGGCTGTCAATCACATGCCCGCCCGGTTTCACGCCATCCGCCGGATGCCAGCGTTTTTGGTCATCAGAGCCGGATTGCCACCAATAGCTCGACGGGTCCTGCACAACGAGTCCACACAGCGTTTCTGCGATGAGGACACTGCCCAGCGGCCCCAGACGACCCCGGGTGCCCAGGACTTCGGCTTCGCGCAGAACATAGAACCACAACGGGGTTTTTTCAGTGAAACCACCCGCTTCAATGGCGGGGCCCGCGCTGCCCTCGGACAGTTGTTCCGCCGAAAGCCGGGGGACCCGCATTTTCGTCGCAGCCTCGACCGCATCGATACAATCCTGCGCACTTGGAATGTTCAGGCGCAGACCCCGGCGCAGATTTCGTTTCGCGAGGTTCCGAAACAGCCCCTCCGGCTGATTGATCATGTCAAGCAGGGGAGGCGCGAGATTGGTGTCGATCCGTCTCGCAGAACGGTCAGGCGTCGCGGCTGAAACGGGCAGTGCGAACCGGTCCCACTCGACCGGCCAGTGGCTCGGGAGCGATCCGGCATTGTCCTGTCCCGGCACCGGCATCGGTTCGGTTGCGTCGCCTGTGAACTGGAACAATTGCACAAAGCTTGCTTGATCGGCAAACGGAGCGGTGCTTCCAACGGGACGTCCGAAGAACCGGTTCCAGTCATAACTTGCACGCGCCATGGAATGGCCGAACCGAAATGCCGCTACGGAGAATTCCAGCGGCATCGGCATCAGGTCTTTTGCCGATCGCCCGACACGGTCGAAAAACGCTTTGTAAAGCGGCGCGCCTGCGGCCTTTACGGCATCCACGATCCGGTCATCGCAGACCGCGGGCAGATAGATGTTTACGACAAGCCACTGGTAATGCCACCGCACCATCTTCTGGGCCCAGGCATAAACCGCATCGCGGTCCGTCGGATCCTTCACATGCTTGTGGGCTTCATCGACGATCTTGTTGTGAAGCCGCACAAAAGCCAGATGCACCTGCGCTACGGCAAGGTTTTCGTCGTTACGGGCATCACCGATGATCGCGCGCTGCTCTTTGATGGTTCCGTCTGCATTGACAAACATCTCCCGCAGGTGGTCCGGCAATGCCTTCAGCTCATCCTCCGACACCAACCCGGATTTCAGGACACGTCCGACCCGCAGAAGATCGCCCGCAATATCATCGGGAAGCGGAACAGAACCAAAGCCGACATCCGACAGGGTGCCGGCCCACAACTTGGCCGGGTCATCGGGAAACCTGAGCCAGCGGCGGAGTTTTTGCGCGAAGGGCCCCTGAACGGGCCCGCCGCCATAAAGACTGTCAAGGTTCAGTGAGCCCGCGCGAAGATTGCCAAGGCCACCCACCACCTCTTTGCGAGGAACTGGAACAACCTCGTCATGCTCAATGGTGGAAAGTCCGGTATCGCGGTCCGTATTCGCCGTAATGTCATGGTCAATGAACTGGCCCAGATACGTGAAAACCGGGGGGATATACGAATCCTGGTCCGGTGCCGCGACATCTTCGATCATCGCGTCCGCCAAATCGTCCAGCTTTTGGGTCAGCCCGTCTTGATGCGTCCACTCCTGCGCATCCGGGGCAAGGTATCCGAAAGGGCCGAATTCGGGATCGCCGTAGTCAGAATAGTCGCAAAATCCGCAAACCTGCGAAACCGGGCTGGTCTTAACCCCGCTGTAAGATGCCGAACCCACATCCCCGTCCGGCACCGCTGTCCGTCCGTGTCCATTTAGAAAAATCATATTCCTCTCCGATTCTGAATCAGTCTGTCCGCGAAAAATCGCTGAAGATCGGATTCCCACGCCCCCGTGAGCGGTTCGTGACCGCGTCGTGAACACGCAATTGGGGACGGACAGCTTCTCTGAGGGGGCGTCGTGTAGGGCGCTTTCACGATCGGTTCACGGGCGCCTGCAAAGGTCATCCGCATTAGAAAAGCCGTTTTTCAGAACACGAGAGGTTTCAAATGTCAGATTCCAGAAGCGGACAAACACCGAGTGAATTTCGGGTGGGGCCGTTGTCACTTGGCGCAGTCACCCTGGTCAGCGCTTTGGCTGCCCTTGTCCTGTATCTTTTCGAGGTCCTGAAACGCTTGAACCTTGATCTTCCCATTGCATTGACAATGGACGGTTTCGACATCGTCGATACAGCGATCCGGAACACATTTCTCATAATTGTGTTTTCAGGAAACGTCATAGCCATACTCGTTTTGACCTGTATCCTCGTCTCGCTGGTCGTCGCGGGGATCGCATTGTTCACGCGAGTTTGGCGGTTCACGCTCGTTTTTCTCAATCGCGGGGCCTTGGCCCTCATACGGGAACTTGCGGTTGCCGCTCGAAAAGCGCTGAAAAAGCTGTCTCGATCCCCTGGCGAAGATCAACCTGCCACCTGGTTTGACCGGGTCGAGCCAGAGCTGGCGCGCCGCATTCGCGAAAGAGAGCGAGGGTATCAGCGCGCTAAAGAAGACGTGTCGGAAAGAAGAAAAACGGTATGGGCCAAGCTCTCGCGTACGTGGCACAGGGGACGGCGGGTTTTTTGGTCCTGGGAAGAAAAGTCCTGGCGGGCAGCAAGCCTGCGCGCCATTCTGATTTGCGCCGTGGCAACTTCTGTTGCCGTTCAACAAACGCGCGTCATGGCCAGTGTCGAAGAAAAAGCAGAAACCATATCCGATCAATTTCTTTTGCGCACAGCCTCCCCGCCCGAACATGGGCTCGCTGACAAGATAGGAAAGCTGGACCAAGGACCCCCGTGGTACGGAGCTTACCTCGACCAAGCGAAACAGAAGTTCTTGAAGATATTCGTCCAGGAATTTCGACCTGGAACGGTGACGCTCACCAATACCGCGGGAAGCGCAACCCATCTGCCACTCTCGGCGACCAGCGCACAATCGGGTGATCGCACATTACAAACAGACCTAGTCTTCTATGTTGGTGACTTCGGAAACTGGGCCTTGCTGGCCCCCATCGGCGAAATCGAAAAACGGGTCCTGATCCGCAGAACCTCGATCTTGGAATTCACGGCATGCAGCATCGCCTCCCAGGGTGCCACTGAAGCGCCAGAGGCGCAGGGAAGACCGTTGCCGAAATGTCCTCATCCAGGGTCCCAATCCGAAGCGCCCCCTCCCGAACTTGTCGCTCTGCAGGGCGATGTGGCCGACCTGCGTGCAACACTCTCTAGAACACAGGACAGATTCCATTGGTGGTTCCGCAATGTGGCGTCCAACTCGAATGGAACGACGTCTTCAGCACCTCACGGCCATTCCGAGTTTTCGGGCCTGAACCGATTTCGGGCGAATATCTCGGACGGGCTGGCAGATGTCCGGGAACGTTTGGCCCGATCCGAACGCGACTTAAACGGCTTGTCCCGCGAAAACGTGAAACTCGCCGGCAAAGTCTGGTCATCCGAGCGGCGAGTGACCGAACTCGGCGACGCGGTTACCCAGCAACTCACCAGATTTGCCGAACTGCACACTGCCAGCACCGAAACTCGGGCCGTCTTCAGTGCCAATCTGGAGCGATCCCGCACCACCGTCCTGCACCTGTCCAGTCGGATAGAGACACTTGAACGGAACGATTTCGGATGGCGTTACGTCTGGGGGCGCCTGCAGGCATTGGAAGATACGGTTCAGACCCTGCCCCGCACTTCGGGCACTGGCGGTCTGGGCGAGGCGCCGGAACTCGTTGATCTGATCCGGGAAGGCATTACCACTCCGCCAAGCAGCGTTCTGACCGATTTCCTGCGACGTCGCCGGACTGTCGAATTGCGCGAATGTCTGTCATCCCCTGCCGCGCTTCGGCATTTCGTTGAGTTCCGGGAGGGTGCGACGCGCAGCCCAAAAGACCCGGGCCTGCAAGAGCTTGTCGCAACGTTTCGCGCCGCAACGGAAAGTCCCATCAAGGAACGACGCCTCGTGGTATTGCAGGGCGGCGCAAGCTACACGGGCGACCCCGCATCGAACATCAGATTGTCCGAGCAGCGGGCTGAATGGGTCAAAAAGAGGCTCTTGCGGGCAATTTTTGATGCTCCCTTGGCCGAACCAACGCACCTCGCGAAACTGGCATTGGAGAAATACGGCTTCGACATCGTCGCTTTCGGACTTGGGGAACGGCTGCGCAACACCGGACATCCCTCGCCCCGGGCTGTCGAAGTCCTCGTATGTGCCCTTGACCAAAACCCTGTATTTGCGAAAGCAGAACCCGCCTACGCCGAGGAGGTCGCAGAAACCGGAAACTGATAAAGCCGAATGTTAGAGAGTTTAAATGGTAACACGCATGAAGCAGGAGATCGAGGGCACGCGATGGTTTGCAAGCCCCTATGCGCGGAACTTTCACGTCTGTGCAGCCCGCCTCAAACCCGGGTGGAAAGTGCCTACCTATCCTCCTGTCTACGTAAGTGGGAAGGGACGGACCCGTCGCGGTGCAGAGCAGCGCCTGCTCGGCGAAGCCGTCGAAAGGGCTAGCCTGCTCACAGCAAGCAGTCAGCAGAGTTGGACCTGTGTCGATCCTGTTTCTGGCAACAGACATGAAATCGACCCGGCCCTCTATTACGGCGATGACAGGCCCCTGAGCAGCCATGGCACGGCCACCCACAATATCGCTCGTGAGGCGAAGTATCGTGCGCTTCTCGAATTATGCGAACGGCGCGCTATCGAAGACTGGTGGAAAGGCAGCACTCCTACGCAGTGGCTTCCGCAGACCACCTGTGACCGGCTGAACATCACGCCCTTGGTGGCACGCCTCCGCGGCCAGGCACCTTTGGCGCGGAGGACCCGGTTCCTGTTTTTGACCGCTCCACCGGGCAGCTACGTAATCGGCGCGCTCGGCAGCGATCTTTCAGGCAGGCAACTCGCAATAGGTTTCGCCGCTGATACCAATCCCTTCGCCGCCCTCTACGGTGCGCTGGAGGAGTTGCTAAGCGTTGAACTTGAAACAGCCGATCTGGTGCGTGGTCAGATAGACGGTGACAAGATTGAGCCCGGCACCAACCGCGACAGAGCATCCAGATTGCAGAGACGCCTCCAGAAGTTCTTCAGCGATACACCACCGCAAGACCACGATATCGACGACGTCATCTTGCCGTCCGGTTTTGCCCGGGATCCGCAGTTTTTGGGGCGCGGTTTGGAGGACGGGGGTGTCCCTGTTTTTCTGACAGATCTCACGTCACCGCGCATCGGCGTTCCCACATGGCGAGCCATGTTCCGCAACCCCAGGCATGCGCCTTTTCGATCAGGAAGCGACCACGCGCCTCTATAGTCATTTACATATTTTGCGATTCACGCTGAATTCACGGGTATTGGTTTTGTTGTATTTGAGGAGGGGGAACTTATGAGACACGGTGAAGTATTTAGTATCTGGGACAGCATTCCGTCAGACAAAGATAAACCCAAGGACGAAAAACTGTCGGCCGAATTCGAGGCCCTGAACAACACTCTCACAAGCGAGAAATGGCGGGAACATTGCTTGCATAAACGCGAGACATTCTCTCCCATCGTGACATACCTCGCCCAGCTCATGGCGCACGATGTCGCGTTTTCGGTGAAGTTCGATATTCAATCGGCGAGCCCTGCGCGTGTCAGGCAAATGAGGCCTTCAAACTTGCGCACCAACCCGCTGTCGCTTGACACGATTTACGGGGAGGGCCTCCATCTCGACCCCCAGTTTTATGTTCCTTTGGATTTTCTTGGCCGCAAACCCTCAGCAGAATTCGCTCTGAATTCGTATGACCACCCCGAATGGGAGCAAACCGTTACGCTGCCTGCGTTCTCGCTCAACTTCCAGCGGTGGGGCAAAAGAAACAAGATACCGCTTGAACATTTGGTCCCGCGTCTTGCCGACCCTCGAAACGCGGACCAGCCCATCCTGATGCAGATCACAGCCGAATTCATGAGCTATCACAACCGATGGGTGAAAGCGCTCAGATCATCTAACCCAAAGCGATACTCGGCGCCGGAGGTTGCTTTTCAAGCCGCGCGCGCCCTCACTGTTCTGACCTATCATAACATCCTCTTGCATGAATTGGGCGATCAAGTCTGTTGCCGTGACGGCACCCGGTCAATCGGACGACCGCCCGTCGGAAAAGACACCTTCCAGGGCGTATTCCGGGCCTTTCATTGCCTGGCCCTAGACAGATATCACCTCCAAGACGGGGCCAAGAGCGAGACATTGCTGCGCATGCTCGCATGGGACACCTGCAAGCCTCGACTTAAGCTGGGGAAAAACACCGCGTCTTTGGCCGACGCAATTCGGGCAAGCTTGGAAAGCTGGAGCGTGGATTGGGCGATCAGATGGGATGTGTTTCTTGATCCAGATGTCAACAAGACCGCCTTTACGCCCAGTTTCTCGGCAGGATTTGGCGATAAGCCGATCTTCGAGAAGGACCGAGCCGCCGCGGAAGAGCACGAGGTCTCGACCCTGGGAAAGTACCGCCATCTCTCTCCTTGTGTCGAAAAATTGCTCGAAGACATCCAGAACCACGGTTCAAATCACAAGCTAAAGCCGAAAAATCTGCCCTTGCATCTTGCCTTCCTGGCGGAAGGTTATTGCGAGCAAGAATCCGGCACACTGGGTCCGACAGCCTCTGCTGCCGTCAGGCAATTCCTCGACACCAACATCCGGGTTGTCAGAGACAAATACCTCGGGATTCTGGACCAACTCCGTCTGGTGAAATTGGCAGATGGTCTCCCGAAAAACTTCGCAGATATGAGAAAGTCGAAGCCAAAACTGCCATCCACGAAAGGAGCACTCGCATGAGTTTTTACACCCGAATTAAGAGTAAGGACAATCTCACAGATGAAACCTCCGATTTGTCTGCAATCGGAAACGCAATAAAGGACCTGAGTTTCAATGCGAATGCGGCACTCACGTCTCCACCAACTGGCGAAACGCCTTTTATGGACCTCGAAGGCATTATCGGCAGCGATGATGCTGATTTAAGCGCCGCTGGCACGAAAATCTGCAATGCGCTCGCCATAACCAAGGTGAAAAAGGACACCTCAGGTGGCTGGTCCGAGGGCGACATCATTGGCCCGGGAGCTTGCACCAGTCTCACTGATAATATCAAGGTGAGGTTCGTTTTTGAGGGCGAAGATGAAATCATCATCGCGGTTCCGCATCAGAGTGTTTTGGACTACGGCCTCGCTCAGGGGAGGCCGATGGGCGAACCAAAATACATTGAGAAACTTGTTGGTAGCGCGCGGGAGCTTGCTGCCGGTATTGAAAGCGCAATCATAGCGGAACTGGGACACACCATTGCCGATCAAGTGCGGCCTCTCATCGAAACCGAGCTTGATGAGTTACAGAAGAAAACGGATGCTGCAGGCGACGATGAAAGTTTGTTCTTCGAACAGCTCGGGTCCTACCCGATCCGTCAATGTGGTTGAGGTGATCGCTGCATAAAGCGGAACAGACCCTCGACTTTCTCCGTGTTCTTGATCGGAAAACACTGCGCGAACCATTCGAGAATTTTCTGATCGTCTGGTTCCGCCTCACCATGCCAGTTCTGACGCGTCAGCTCGAAAAACCGTGCCTTCTGGCGCTCAGCGCCATCAATGTCGCCCTGCTCTTTCAGGACCGTTGCCTGCCAGGCAGGGATATTCAATATAGCATCATCGGCTATGTCACCGGCCTGTTTCGCATCAGACAATCGACCGGACAGAAAGTAGATGTTCTGCATATAGGCCCAGTGAACGGGCTGTAAGGGCACCGACATCTTGCGGGTTTCATCGGCAATCGAACAGGCCTTCTCTAGATTGTCCAGAAACGCAAAGCCCAAGGCGCAGGAGATCCGGACATTGAGGTTCGCAGGGTTCAAATCAAAGGCCTGTTGGAAATGAAACTCCGCCACATCGTATTCGCCGTTGAGCGTGCGCGCCCAGGCAAGCACCCGGTGCGTATGAGTGTCCAGCGGATCCAGAACCATGGATTGCTTTGCGTGATAAAGCGCCTTCGCGACACTTTCCTTGGATCGAAAAAGGCCCGGATAGACCAGATGTCTCTTGTTGTAATATTCCGCCAGATGCGAATGAGCCAAACCAAATTGCGGTGATGTTTTGGCTATCTCTTCAAGGTTGGAAATCACCGTGTTCATGGCATCAGGCGACCATTGCGAATTCAGCCCGTTGCACAAGGCCCATTTGTCGAAGGTCGTGCGGTCCTCGGGCCGTTCTCGCAGACATGACTTCAGTCGGTCTGTCGACAGGCTGAGGTTGATTGCCAGGGCCAGTTGCCTCGCAATGCGCCATTGCGTGGTGCGCCAGTTGTCATATCCGGTAATGAAGTGTTCGCTCCAGACGATCCGGCCATCAGCATCCCGCCGTACCGTCACAATCGCTTCGATATCATCTTGCCGGCTGGCGATCTGGCAATCCAGTTGATAGAAATCCCGGCCTTGCGGGCGAAAATCAACCACGCTCCATTCTCGAAACCGTGACAGGTTGCTCAACACCTCGGAGCGAAAAAACTGCGCTAGCATCTTTGATTTCGAAGGGTCGTTGGAGACCGTAAAGTCCGAGACAAAAATCTGCGGTGGCTCGTCGTTTGCCGGTCTGTGGATTATCGGATTGCTAGGTGCATTCGCCGATGCGAATGATCCCAGTTTGATCGCCGCATTCAGATCAATCGTCTCCGGTGCCGGTTCGACATCATATTCCCTGTCTAGCAAATCATAGAGCTCGTTATAGGCCCGCAAGGCGACCGCAGGCTCTCCTCTGAAGGCAAGATTCTGCATTTTGAAACGCACGGCTGTTTCATTCGTCGGATCAATCCGCAAAAGCGCATTCGCCACCATAAGACCGGCATTCGGATCAAGATTGGGCTTTGCCAACAGACCAAGAAGCCCCTGCGAAATGTTGTCTTCAGCGGTGCGCCGGGCGACGTGAATCCAGGAACTAAACGCTTCGCCAACTTCGTCGAACTGTGCGAGTATCCGATCAAATTCAAAATTCAAGTCCGCCGGGCGCAAGTCTTCCGGTTGCTCCGTGATTTTCAGGACGAGGGTCTGGATATCGTTCGCAACCGACTTTGCATCCACCAGAATCTTGCTGCGTTGTATCTCGATAGCCGGGCGCAGTTCTCCGCAGGTCCGTTTGATACGCGCCAGTGTCTGTCTGAGATTGTCACGCGCCAGCTTGAGGTCGCGATCCTCCCACAGAAGCATTGCCAGGAAATCACGCCGGAAAAAGCGCTCCTTCGTAAGCGCGATATAGATCAGCAAGGCTTCGGCCTTCTTGGAGTTCAGTTGCACCAAGTCGCCGCGATACCGTATTTCCGGGACCGAATTTAGTAAAGAAATCTCTAAAGTATTAACGTCCATCTTAACCCCATACCCCACCTTTCAAATCTACCAATTTTTGGCATCAAATCCACTGAAAGACCAAAATAACGATCCTTTCACGGTCCATTTACGGCGCTCAGGCATGGTCGAAGCCACTGAATTTATTCTGAAAAATATGGAGTGTAGACATGACACTGACACCATTGGACTGGATTACTCTTGCAGCTTTGGGTGCGGGTTTCGGTATCTTGGGCCAGCTTATTCGAATCGCGGTCGGGATTCACAAACTGCAACAATCGACCGGAAGCGATCCTGCCGCGTTTAAACATGAATTTGACAGCATTAAATTGTGGCTCAGTCTTCTGTTTGGCATTTTGGCGGGCGTCGCCTCATTGATCGGCATGACGATCTTGAAAGGCGAAGGCTTTATTCCTAACCCGGCCGACGGTGCGTTAAAGTTAGACGGCGAGTTCATTCTCACGATCATGGCCGCAGGATATGCAGGTGCCGATTTCATTGAAGGGTTCGTCAAATCGCACGTTAAGCCCTGATAGCGTAATGCGCCGTCATTGTTAACGATACTTTGTCCCTCATCGTTTTGTGATCCCCACTTCGCAAATGTGAACAATCTGCGACGTCTCTCCGTCAACCCCGATCGAGTAAGATCAAAAATTCTTGGTGAGACGGTAGGGTTCGGGCGATACATGCCGAGGCCGAACGCCGAATTCTCAGGGTCTGAGCACGCAGACCTGTCGCTCGCGCGCTCAGTTGTGAAACATTCCTAAGGTTATCATGGACGATTTTAGGTCATACCAGCGATCCCACAGGAGCGTTTTCGGGTGCAATGTTCGGAGAAACGGTTCAGAGTTGATAACGGTTTTTCCGCTCGGCAGGTCTACCAGGATGAACATTCCGAAGTTTGACTACTTTTTGAGTTTTTTGAGTTAGCAATTCTACTCTCCCGACCACGAGAATTCTAATGTCTGCATTCGGGAAACCAAAAAAATCTCTTAGGGTGCGCAGCGAACGGCGGCTCTCCGCCCAACTCTTCCTACTCATCGGTCGTTACATAGCCACGTCGGCGCTTCATGTTCTCCAGCTTTGCGAGTGCATCGACAGCCTGCTCTGCGTCCGGATATGTGATGGCCATCACACGACCACGTGTGCCAATCCGCCCCCAACATCTGACGACGGCAACCTCGCCAAAGAGGGTAGGCTGGAGCGCGATCCCATAGAACCGCGCCATGTTCTCGGAGGGAACAATTCGGACAAGGTCCAGATGCGTCTTGTCGCTTTCGATCATGATACGAGTATCGGACAAATTCTCCACCTCAGTCCAATGATGTTACTGAATCCAACTTCAGTGTTTGATTCTGGATTGTGATGGATCGGTTGCCCTAAGCCTCCGCTGCTGTTGTTTGACCTCTTTTGCAACAATCTCTCCATCTTGACGTTCAGAAAAATATACCCTATTTTCTGACACGGAGTTGAACCATGATCACGTCGAAAATCAAGCAGCGCATCGTTGGGAAAGGCCGGGGCGCCATCTTCGCGCCGTCGGACTTCCTCGATATCGGATCACGTGCAAGCGTGGATCAGGCACTGTCGCGCCTGGCGGATCAGGGTGTGATCCGGCGGCTGACGCGTGGGCTCTACGACTATCCCAAGCACAGCCCCCTTTTCGGTGCCTTGGCACCCTCAGCCGATGACATCGCACGCGCAGTAGCGCGGAAGGACAACCAGGTTCTGCAGCCCTCCCCTGCGATGGCAGCGAACCAGTTGGGTCTGTCCACCCAGGTCCCGTCCAATCCGACCTACATGACCGACGGGCCTACCCGAACCAAGAAGATCGGGCGGCAGGTGATCCAGTTCCGGAATGCCTCTCCGAAGACATTGGTCGGTGCCGGGTCAAAGACAGGGACTGTTTTCCAGGCGCTCCGCTATGTCGGCAAGGATCGTGTTGACGATCAGGTGATCGGCAAGATCGCCCGCACGCTGGATGCCAAAGACCGGGCGCAGCTTGCAAAGCAAAGCAGACATGTTCCGGCCTGGATGCATCCTGTTGTCGACCAGATCGTGGCACACGCTTGAGCATGGACGCCTTCGCGAACGACACGCCTGCAAACCGCGATGAAGCCTTTCGGCAAGCCGCAGCGGAGCTGGGGTTTGCAAAGGCGGTTGTCGAGAAAGACTTCTGGGTCTGCTGGTCCCTGCAGCACCTGTTTGCCCTCCCCTCCTTCGGCAATCACCTGATCTTCAAGGGAGGCACGTCGCTTTCGAAGGCCTACGATGTCATCCACAGGTTTTCCGAGGACGTCGATCTGTCTCTAGACCGTGCGCAGCTCGGGTTTGAAGGAGACCGTGATCCTGAGAACCCCGACCTCTCGGGCGGCAAGCGCAAAACGCTGCTGCAAGATCTTCAGGAGGCCGCCGAGGCCGCTGTCGCCGGGCCCCTGCTCGAAGAAATCAACACCGCCTTCGCGTCGCGTTTGGACCAGCCATTCTCGCTCCAGATTGACGAAGACGACCCTCAGACCATACTCTTCGCTTACCCATCCGTCGGCGCCGATGACCCAGGTTACATCAAACCTATCGTACGGTTTGAGTTCGGCGCACGTGGCGCACAGCTTCCGGCCGAACAACGAACCCTCTCAACCTATGTGCAACAAGCCTTTCCCGATCTGCCCGGCCTTAACTCTGTTGATGTGCGCACCCTCGGGATCGAACGGACCTTCTGGGAGAAGGCGACGATCCTACACATGCTGTTCCATCAGGACAGAAGCAAACCGCTCGCTGACCGCATGTCCCGGCACTACTATGACATGGCGCAACTGACCCAGCACAACGCCAAGGCGCGGGCTTTGGCCAATCTCGACCTCTTGAGCGAGGTTGGCCATCATAAGTCGGTGTTCTTCAAAGCTGCCTGGGCGAAATACGAAGATGCAAAACTGGGATCGCTTCGCCTAGCCCCAGGCAAAGACCTCGAGGCCGCACTCCGTCGGGACTATGCCGGTATGCGTGAGATGATCATGGGCGAGGCGCCAAGCTTTGATGACGTGATGAGCGCGATCGCAGCACTGGAGGCGGAGATCAACGCAGCCTGACCTTAAAGGGCCTGGCGATTGGAAGTCAGGAGCCCGATGATTGGGAGTCAACAAAGCGTCGACCGCCAAGCCAGCAAATGGTCATGAGTTATAGGATGTAGTTCTATAACTCATAAATGGCCAAAATTTGAGCGATAGATCGCGGTTTTTGCCGCTGGCATGTCACTCTGCAGCCAGTCCCGCATCCGTCAGCTGTTCACGGTCCGGCAGGTCCTGCAAAGACTCCAGATCGAAGGCGATCAGAAATTTTTCGGTTGTCACATAGGTGTAGGGTGCTCCGCGCCGCGGCGAGCGCGGGCCGGTTCCGATGAGACCGCGTGCGTGCAACCGTCCGATCAGGTCGCGGCTGATCTCCTTGCCGAAGATATCCTTGAGCCCATCGCGAGTGATCGGCTGGTGGTAGGCGATGGCGGCCAGCACGGCGACATCGTATTCGCGCAGATCGAGGTCCTGGTCTCCGACATCCGCCGCGGTCCGGATTGCCGCCGCATAGGCTGGCCGCGTCCGCAGCATCCAGCCGCCAGAGACCTTCGCGACTTCGAACGACCGCCCCTCCAAGTCGGCGGCGAGATCGTCAATGAGAAGATCGACTGAGACCCCCTGCCCCACCACGCGGACCAGGTCCTCGCGTGGCACCGGCGAGGCAGACGCAAAGAGCACAGCTTCAATCCGGCGCATCCACTCTCGCCAACGCAGATCGGGTGGCAGGTCGTCGAGCTCTCTGTCCAGATCGGGCTCATTGTGATCCTTGGCCATCGATCAAACCCCGTAGAGCCGGAATGTGTCGCGCCCGGTCAGTTCGCGCGCTGCGCCAAGCTCAACCAACCGGTCGCAGAACCGACGCGCGGCGCGATCAGAACGAAGCGAGGTGAGCGCCGTCGGAGCCACAGCTTCCTTGCTCAAAAACAGCGCGATGGCCTCATCGGATCCCTTCGCTCGGAGCTTCGGCGCGACCTCTTTCAAGCGGGCTGCACGACGGGCCAAATCAGCGGCCTCCCGCGTCGCCTCGACCGCCGCTGCAACGATCGCCCGATGAGAGGCCGCCCGCAGCTCTGCGCCGGTCTTCCTCAAATCGGCCCGCTTGAGACCGAGCGCCAGGAGCGGCACAACATGGCGCCACCCAAGCGCTTGCGCCAAAGCCGCATCGGCCAGGATCAACGCAGCGGCGGCCTCCCGTGGACGATCGGCGAGAACCGCCTGCAGCACGGCCGCGGCATGGGAGACCGGAGCCCCCTGCCCCGCTCCGCGCGGGTCGCACCCGTCGAGCCAAACGGCGATCGGCTCCGGCTCGATCTCGGGCAATGCCCGATCCAGCGCCTTGGCCGACACCGGTCGCTCGACGGCGCGCTGCCAGGACAGGGTGACTTCCCCCGCCGGTCCCGGACTGTCGCCGGGCTGCAGAAACCCCACCGCGTCACGCAGATCCCCTGACCGTTCCGGACGCCCCTGATTTGTTACACAGACCTCCGCGGCCCGCAGCGCCAACCGTGCCCGCAGCAAGGTCTGGGGGACCTCATCCCGGCTCAACACAAGATGCAGATGGTTCAGTACGGCCCCTGATAAAAACGCCACATTTTCAAGGGTTTCAGCACGCGCCGAGGTGACCCAACCCGGCAGCTGAGGTAGAGTGTCAAGGTCGTTAGAGATCGTGGCGGACTGATATGTCATGCCACAAGACTATCCTCTCGCGGCGCTTTCGTCCACAATATGATGTACAAACCGCCCCACCCTGCCGATCTTCGTTGTGTCCAATAAGTTTGCCTTATCGGACATTAAAAGATATACTCGAAAGTGCTTCATTTTAATCGACGGATTAAGTGAGAAATGCCCTCGGAGACCGAGAAATCGACGCCTGCTCTCTCTGATGAGCTTGAGGATTATCGCGCGGGCGAGAGGGATCAAGAGGACGGAGATTGCATGTCCATGCCGTCCCACGTAGCCGGATCCGGCACCCTTGACCGGCTGGTCGAGACAGCCCGGGACTATGCCCGCACCGCGGTCTCCGACAATGCGCGGAAGGCTTACGCGAAGGACTGGGCGCATTTTGCACGTTGGTGCCGGATGAACGGCGCGCAGCCACTCCCCCCCCCCTCGCCCGAGATGATCGGGCTTTACCTTGCTGATCTGGCCGGCGGCTCGAGTCGCTCCCCTTCGCAGTTGGCGTGCCGACCCCTGTCGGTCAGCACCATCGACCGCCGGCTTTCGGGCCTCGCCTGGAACTACGCGCAGCGCGGGTTCTCGCTGGATCGTAAGAACCGTCACATCGCAACGGTTTTGGCGGGGATCAAGCGCAAGCATGCGCGCCCCCCTGTTCAGAAGGAAGCGATCCTGGCCGAGGACCTCCTCGCGATGGTCGCCACCCTGCCCTATGATCTGCGTGGACTGCGGGATCGGGCGATCCTGCTCTTGGGATACGCCGGGGGCCTTCGCCGCTCCGAAATCGTCAGACTGGATGTGCATAAGGACGACACGCCGGACTCCGGCGGCTGGATCGAAATCTTCGACAAGGGTGCCTTGCTCACTCTTAATGCCAAGACGGGGTGGCGCGAGGTCGAGATCGGACGTGGTTCAATGACTAAGACCTGCCCCGTGCACGCGCTCGAGGAATGGCTGCAGTTCGCAAAGATCGACTTCGGGCCTGTATTCGTGCGCACGTCCCGCGACGGCAAACGCGCTTTGACCAACCGACTTTCCGACAAGCATGTTGCGAGGCTGATCAAGGCGACTGTGCTCGGAAGCGGCATTCGGTCTGACCTGCCTGACGAGGACCGCCTCGCGCTGTTCTCCGGCCATAGCCTGCGCGCAGGTCTCGCCAGCTCGGCAGAAGTCGACGAACGCTATGTCCAGAAGCAGTTGGGGCACGCCTCGGCTGAGATGACCGCCGCTATCAGCGTCGACGGGACCGGTTCCGCGTGAACCTGACAAAAGCCGCCGGTCTCTGATACCCTGCACCACAACCACGCGTTGTTCACTGGGTCTGCCGTCTAGGCTGCGTTCCAGGTGCAGTTCTCCGGCCTGTGTACGTTCAACAAACCCGCGTATGTATCCGCCCGGTGATCCGAACCGCATCTTCCATTCGTCTTCTAGTTTGCAGCATGCTGCCAGTCTTTCCGATAGGCACCCCTACGGAGGGCATCCGTGTGACGCTAGACCGCCTAGCCTGTGTCTTGATTCTTGGCAGGTAGGTTCAGCCAGCAGCGCGCCCATTTCCACACGGTCCTGCAGATCCCTGGTCGCCGTCGCGCGGGAGCTGCGCGTCACACGACTTGAGGGATAAACCTCCTATCTATAACTCATACAGTGGTAAATTCCGGGCGGCACAGATTTCTAGTTCATTGTTTTCATTTATATTTTTAGATTGTCAGCTGACAATTTCGCCCACTGAGGGCATCAAAGCTCTGAGGTTCACGCCCCCTGCCCTGCCATCTTTGGAAAGCTGCCGCAAGTATCCCCCGGGATTCTTGATCCGACCCGCATTTTCAAGCAGGCATAGAACGACAATCGCCGCACTTTCTTGCCCAAGATTTCGACAGGCCTCGTCAAAAACCTCGCGTTCAATCCCAAGCATGTGCGCTAACCGGCTGGCAATCAGTACAACATCTAACCAACTGGTGATACGGTCGGGAAAGTAGCTTTGGTATTCTCTGCATCGCGCTGTGACCTCCTGCAAGGAAATCGGCTTGGTCGTCTCGTGCGGCTCGTCAGAAGGATATTCCTCGTTTCTTTTTTTTGTAGCAAGCGCGTTTTTTGAACCTCCCTTAGAGTCAGAGATATATTTATATCCAGCTTGTATGTGCCGCTCATTTTGGGCGTCAGCGTTGCTCAATTCGACCTCTTCGAGACGAGCCTGAAGCCTGTCGGAAAGCTCGGTGAGACGCGCCTGATCGGGCTTGCGGCGGAGTGCAATCCGGGCGTCCTCGGTTACAGAGCTGAGACCTTCGCATTCGAGCAATCGGTGCCGCAGGGTGCCAAGTCGGGCGCGCAGCAATGCCAAAGCCTCCCGCGCTTCACGGGCGCGCTCTGCGGCGGCCTGAAGCTGGTCCGCGTGGCGTGCGATGGGAGACAAGTCAAACCCGAAGGCCAGCTCTGCCCCCCCTGCCCTGCGCGCGTAGCGTTTGCGGTTGGGGCTGTCGTGACGGCTGACAATCCCAAGTGTCACCAGCCGCGCAAGATGGCGGCGCAGCGTGCTGTCGGGCATCCCGTTCAGGCGGTGGGCCAGCGTTTTGTTGGAGGGAAAGACGATCGCGCGCCCGGGCTCCGGGTGGATCAGGCGATCCGGCAGGAAGGTCATCAGCGCCTTCAGAACGCCCAGCGTGCGGTGGGTCAGTTCGAACTGTTCGGCTGCATCGGTGAGCGCGTTCAGCGCCTGCCACTTGTCGATGCAGGAGCCGTGATCAGGGGGCAGGACGACCTCTACCGGCCGCCAAAACTCGGTTTGGGACGCGTGTTTCATCACAATTTCACGAAAGACAACAAATCCCCTGCCCCGCGGCGAACGCGGAGTTGACAGGATCATCGGATGGGGGCTATCTCAAAGGTGCAAAGATCGAGAAGGGCCTTCCGGGATCATACCTGGGGGGCTTTTCTTTTTTCGGGTGTTGCCTGTCTTGCTCGTGCCTTTCCTTGGTTGCTCTTCCTCAAGTCTGCTCTTCTGCGCCGTCTTTTTTGAAACGGTCGTGAAGCTCTTGGATCAGGGCGTCGGCATGGGCGTTGATCCATTGATCAAACCCGTCCGAATTGCGCGCCTGAACGGTTAATGTGACGCCGCGCGGACCCGCCTTGATGTCAGCGACAGCCTGTCCCCCTGCCCGAAGCGTACGGGCCTTTAGGGCGGCCTTCTTCGGCTTGGCGGACGGCGTCTGCAGCGCGCGGGCCAGCACCAGCTCGAACCGCGCGTCAGAGCTGCCGCGGAAATCAGGTGTCTTGAGAAGCTGCTTCACCCGAGCCATGGCGCCGTCTTTTTCAAGCGCGCGCACCAGATCGAACCAGCGGTCCCGCCCGATCCCGGGCGCAGAGCCGATCTGGCGCAGCATTTCCAGCTCGAACGCGGTGCCGATCTTCAGCAATCGCGAGACCATGGGCAGATCGATCGACAGCGCCGCTGCGATTGTCTGCCGGTCATAGCCGCCCTCTTGCAGCTGGGCTGCGAAAGACGCCTTCTCGATGAAGCTGAGGTCCTGACGGGCGGTGTTTTCCTGGCCTTGCGCCAACACCAGCTCATGATCGTCGAGCTGGCGGATCATCGCCTTCACCGGCAGCCCCAGATCGCGCAAGGCGGCGAGGCGACGGCGGCCATAGACGATCTCGTAGCGCCCCGGCATCTCGCCATGGGGACGCAGCAGGACCGGAACCTGTTGACCGTAGGTCTGCAGGCTGTCTTTCAGCTGCTCTTGGGCTGCCGTATCGAGCCCCAGCCGGTCCTCGATGCCTGCGTCATCAATCAGGCCGGGATCTATCTCTTGTACCGCGCCTTCCTGCAGCTTTGTCAGCGAGGATTGCAGCGCCCCGACGGTACCGCGTCGGATCGGCCCGGTCGAGATCGGGGTCGACGGTCTCGACCGCTCGCCCTTCTGGATATTGCTGCTGAGAATGCCTTTACGTGCCATGTGCTATCGCCCCCATGCGGATTGAAGCAGCTGTTCAACCTCATCATTGACAAGATTCAGTGAATCCACCGCGCGGTCATATGTGTTGCGATGGAACGCCGCGCGCTCGACCTCGTAGATCGTCTGCTGCGTCAGCCCGGCATCCGAGATCGCGGTGGATTTGAGCATCGGCGCGATCATCACCTCTTCCTCGAAGAGCTGGCGCAGGAAGGCCACGACCTGTTGCTGCGGCCCGTCATTGGGCTCGTAGCGATTGATCAGGAAGCGCATGAAGTCGAACTCCATGTTCGCACCCGCGTCAGAGACGACATCAAGCAGGTCGGCGCTCATCTGCAGGAATTGCGACATGGACGCCACGTCGAGCATGTTCGGCACAATGGTGATGAACACGCCCGTCGAGGCGCAGAGCGCGGCCATCGTCAGGTAGCCCAGCTGCGGCGGGCAGTCGAAGAGGATCACGTCGTAGTCGGCTTCCACCTCCTGCAGCGCGGTTGCCAGCCGGGCGAAGAACGGCGGCTGGATATTGGCGCGCAGGGCCTGGGGGGTTTCGTGCTCGAACTCCTGAAGCAGCAGACCGCCCGGGGCCAGATCGATCCCGGTGAAAAACGTCTTCTGAACGATCTGCGAGAAGGGCAGGGGGTCGTCGTAGCGGATCGCGTCGTAGATCGTGCCGGAATCGAGAAAATCGACCTCCGGCGCGTAGCCAAACAGCGTCGTCAGCGAGGCCTGCGGATCGATGTCGACGCAGAGCACCCGGTAGCCTTTCAGTGCCAGCCTGTGGGCGGTGTGGACCGCGCTGGTGGTCTTGCCAGAGCCGCCCTTGAAGTTCAGAAAGGACAGCACCTGCACCTTGTCGCCGGGCTTGCGGCCGCGCTGGTAGGTGCCTTTGACCTTGGCGGTCTTTTCCAGCGTTTCGCGGATTTTGAGCATATCTGAGGCGGAATAGAGTCTTCTTCCGCCCGATGTCGCCTGCACATCGTCGATCTTCTCGTCGAAATGCAGCTTGCGCAGGAAGCTGGTGGAGATGCCCAGAAGATCCGCCGTCTCGCCGGCTGAGAAAAGCCGTAATTCCTTGCGCGCATCGGGGGCGAACACCTTCAGCATGTGGCTTTGCAGGGCCGCACTCAGGTCTTCCGCATTCTCGCGAATGCGCGTATTGATGTTGAATGAGCCCGCCTGCTTCAGCATCGGTCTTTACCGCCTGTTGAGTAACGCTTTTTTCCGACAGCGCTTTCTTTAGCGTTTCCTTAGCGGAGAATCGGGCGGCCTGGCAACAGATTCCTTTTCCCGTGCCGCTGGTCCTTTCATCACTGAGGGCTACGGCGGAGCGTATGTCCTAGCTTATAGCTGCCCTCAGCCTTGTGGCTCAACTGCATCACTGCGCCAACGAAATAAGGGATTTTCGCGGGAAAACGATTCGTTTTTGAGGGCATTGCGGCATAGTCTGAGGAGTATCTTGGTGTTTTCCCCTTCTTAGGGTCATTTTGCTTCCGTAAGGCTCAAGACGAGCTTCAGCACAAACTAATAAATGCAGGGTGATCGAGGACAAACCTCGGCGCAGAGCAGGGACAATAAAGATGACGCGACAAGGTCGAAGTGGGCGGTTGGCCGCATTCGGTGCGTGGATTTTGGCGTGGGTCGGTCTGCTGTTTATCAGTGCGGCCCAGGCGACGACCTTCACGACCACCGTGCCCGGCACCAACATCACCTTGCCGCAGGACTACCCGGAGGCGGGCGGCGTTGCGATCGTCATGGTCGGCGTCAACGGCAACATCTACTACCAGTTCTCCGACCCCGAGAACGCGTTTCGCGGGCGCAACAATCGCGCCAACCGCGACGAGCTCGAGGGCAATCCGTTCACCGTGAATGATCCTATCCCGCTCAATTGCGGGTTCAGTACCTGCCGCGATTATTTCGGTGGCGATCTGGCGCGGGTCTATATCCGCTTCTCCGCCTATGACGGCGACACGCAGGTCGGCGGGTTCGACGAGAATGACATTGATTTGGTGATCAACGGCTTCGACGTGGGCAATTGGTCGGGGCGCCAGACCGAGCGGACGAATAACAGCGGCACGCGGTCGCAAGGCTTCGAGAACGGCTTTGGAAATAACACGTTCAACACCGGCTGGTTTGATTCGACCAATCCCGCACTATTCGACAGCCTGCTCAACTCCGGACAGACCACGACGCAGGTGCGCGACCGCGACCCGAATGATAACTTCTGGGATTTCCAGCGCGGCCCGCGCTTGGCCCGTGACGAGATCCGCACAGTGGCCCCGGGCTACACGATCGAGAAGACCGCTTCCGTGCCGAGCTACGCCGCAGTCGGTGACGCGGTGACATACACCTATACCGTCAGCAACATCGGCTCTGTCGCGATCCGCAACCTGACCATCGAAGATGACCAGATCGACGAGGCGGCAAATCCGATCACGTGTAACAAGACGACGATCCTGCCGCGCTCGCAGGGCGATCCGCGCGGGCCGGATCAGGCGATCTGTACGGTCACGACCCAGATCACGCAGGACAATATCGACGATGGCACCCTGACCAATGTTGCCGTGGCCGAAGGCGACCCGGATGAAGGCGTGCTGGGCTCGGTGAGCGACAGCGCGACGATCAACGGCCCAGCGGCGAACCCGTCGCTCGATATCACCAAGACCTCGGTGCTGGACCAGCCCGGCCAGACCTTTGGCAACGCAGGCACAACGGTGCCCTATGTCATCACCGCGACGAATGACGGCAACGTGACGCTGACGAATGTGCGGCTGACCGATGATCTGGTCCCGAGCTTCTCGTGCACCATCGCGCGACTTGAGCCGGGGGAGAGCGACAGCTGCTCGGTCGACTACACTGTCACGCAGGACGACGTTGACAGTTTCGCCGCGAACCCCGCCAACGAGCTGACCAATGTCGGCCGCGGCACGGCGACCGCGGCGCGCGGACCCAACCCGTCCGACTTTGATCAGGATCAGATCCCCGGGCCCGCCCCTGCGCCGGACTTCACCATTGCCAAGACCGCGCTGAATGGCACCTTCGCCGCCGAGGGCGAGACGCTTCAGTATAATGTCGAGATCACCAATACCGGCAATGTCACCTTCCCCAACACGCCCACCGTGACCGAGGCGCTTCCGGGGGCCGTCGTCAATTGCCCCACCGGCCCGGTCGCGCCGGGCAGCACGGTCGTGTGTCAGGTCAGCTACGATGTGCAGCAGGGTGACATCAATGACGGCCAGGTCGACAATACGGTGACCGCCGACATCACCGTGGGCGGCGTGAATGTGAACAAGCAGGCCTCCGCGACGGTGCCTGCAACGCGCTCGACCGGGCTGACGCTGGTCAAGCGCCTGGCCGCGTCCTCACGCACCAGCTTTGATGATCAGGGGCAGACGATTGCCTATGAATATGTCCTGACCAACACCGGAAGTGTGACCCTAACATCGCCCAACGTAGCCGATGACAAGGTTGACGTGGCGAGCGCAGTAAGCTGCCCAGCGGGTGATATCCTGCCCGGGACTTCGGTGACCTGTACGGCGAGCTACGCGACTTTGCAGGACGACCTGAACGCGGGCGAGGTGACGAATATCGCGACCGCCAACGCGACGACTATCGGGGCAGGGGGCAGCGACACGGTGACCTCCACCGACGAGACGCTGACTGTGCCCGCCGTGCAAACCCCCGGTCTGACGCTGGCCAAGTCGGGCGCAGACCCGGCATCCTTCACCATCGGCGAGACGGTTACCTATACGTTCACGGTGACCAACAGCGGCAACACCGACATCACCGATCCGCTCACGATCACCGATAACCGCATCGGAACCTTCCCCTGTTTGCCCGGTCCGCTTGCCCGTGGTGCGTCCGACACCTGTACCGCCGATTATCAGCTGACCGTCGATGATGTCGCCGCAGGCGCAGTGACGAATGTCGCCTCTGCGAGCGATGGGAATGTGACCTCGCCCGATGCGTCGGAGACCGTCTCGAACGCGGGCACGCCCGGCATCACGGTGACAAAACAGGCTCTAACCAACCCCATTGGGGCCAATGACACATCTGTGCGCTACCGCTTTACGGTGGAAAACACGGGCGACACGCAGATCATCGAAACCGCCTCGCCGATCACGATAACGGACGACAAGATCAATGCCTCGCCATTCGTTTGCGCCGTCGAGCAGCCTAATGTGCTGAACCCGGGCGACAGCTACAGTTGCGAGCGCGACTACACCAGCATCAGCCAGGCCGAGCGCGATGCGGGGCAGGTCGTGAACACGGTCTCCGGCAGCTTCCCGTTCAACACCGGCAGCGGCACGATCCAGGTCACCTCGCAGGAATTCGTCGAAACGACGCCAATCACCGAGGACCTGAGCTTTACCTTCGCCAAGGAGCAGGACGGGCCGGACACGTTCCTCGCCATTGGCGACGTGATCGACTACACGTTTACCATCGTCAATGACGGCAATGTCTCCCTTGCGGCCGTCACGATTGCCGACAACCGGATCCCCAATGTCAGTTGTCCGATCACCGACCTGGCACCGGGCGGGACGGGGACCTGTAGCGCGCAATATACCGTCACGCAGGCCGATGTGGACGCGGGCGTGATCACCAACACCGCCACGGCCACCGGGACAAGCGGGCAGGGCAGCCAATTCACCCCGCCCAATGCCACCGAGACCTCGACGCTCGATCCGGCGGGCGCGATCTTCGGGTTGGCGGTCAACAAGACCGCCAACAAGACCAGCTTCGCGACTGTCGGCGAGACGATCACCTACACGATCGAGGTGACCAATGACGGCACCAAGACGCTGACGAACACAAATGTCACCGACATTCTGGACCCGATGTTCAGCTGCACGATCCCGACGCTCGCGCCGGGGCAAAGCTTTGATCTGTGCCAATACACTCACACGGTCACGCAGGCGGACATCAATGCGGGCCAGGTGGACAATCTGGCCACCGCAACAAATCCGCAGGTCACCGATGGGCCCGACCAAAGCGCGCTAACGATCCCGGGGCCCGCCCGCGTCGCGGCGCTTGAGATCGAGAAGGTTGCACGCAGCGGCTTCACCAATGTGGGTGACACGGTGATCTTCGACATCCGCGTGCGCAACACCGGCAATGTCACGGCCACCGGCGTAAGCGTCGAGGATGCGTCGATCTTCACCCCGGCAGAGACCTGCGCGGTGGGCGATATCGCCCCGGGCTTTGATGCCGTGGTCTGTTCGCTGTCCTACGTCGTCGATCAGGATGATCTGGATGCCGGACAGGTGGACAATTCGGCGACCGTGACCGGCACCGGCGCCGATGGCACGCCGCTCAGCGAGACCGCGACCGAGACCGCGCAAGGCCCTGTCGCCAACCCACAGGTGCAGGTGACCAAGGTGGCCTCCGCCGCGACCTACGCGGGCGTGGGCGACAGCATCAACTTCAGCTTCACGGTGACGAACACCGGCAATGTGACCCTGACCGGGCTGGAACTGGTGGATGTCGACGCCGATGGCGAGACGTTCCGCTGCGACGTGGCAGACCTGCCGCCCGCACCGGCGACGAATTCGACGGCCACCTGCGTTGGCGGCGCGCCGATGCAGGTCGCTCGCAGCTTTGATCAAGGCGACGTGGACGCGGCGAGCTACACGAACACCGCGACCGTGACGGGTCAGTCGCTAGTGGGTGGCGCTCCGGTCGCAGATGATGCGCAGGTGACCGTGACCGGGCCAACGCAGACCCTGACGCTCGACATCGACAAGCGCGAGACGCTTGGCACCACCTTCAACGCTGTGGGTGATGTGATCACCTATGAGTATGACGTCACGAACACCTCGAATGTGACGGTGACGGGCGCGATCACGGTGGCCGACAGCGTGACCTCCGTGTCTCCCGCGGTCGACGTGCCGGTCAACTGCCCCGCTGTGCCCGCAACAGGACTTGCGCCGGGGGCGACGCTGACCTGCTCGGCCAGTTATACCGTCACGCAGGATGATATCGACAATGGCGCGGTGACCAACAGCGCCACAGCGTCCGTGTCGCAGCGCATCAACGGCGGGGCGAGCCCGACCACATCGACCTCTGCGCCGGATAGCGAGACGGTGAACGCGGACCAGCAGCCGGCCTTCATACTGTCAAAGGCAATCGCGGCGGGATCAGCCACGACCTACACCAATGTGGGTGATCAGGTGACGTTTGAGTACACGGTTACAAATACCGGCAATCAGACTCTAACCTCGCCCATCACCGTCTCGGACGACCAGATCGCTGGCACGACTACCTGTGGCCCCGTGCCGTTGGCGCCGGGCGGCAGCGTGACTTGTCAGCTGGTGTGGTCCGCCACCCAACCAGCGATCAACGCGGGCGAGATCACCAATATCGGCACCGCCTCAAGCCCCGATGTGCCGACGGATGCCACCGACAGTTTCACCACCTCCGCAGTGCAGGAGCCGGAGCTTGCGATCGAGAAAAGCAGCACCGGTGGCAGCTTCCAGAACGGCAGCACGGTGACCTATGAGTATATCATCACGAACCCCGGCAACACGGAGATCGACACGAGCCTGCTGACGATCACCGACAGCCGCATCGCCAGTGTCAATTGCCCGGCGGGCGGCGGTGTGCTGGAGCCTTTGCGCGTCAATTCGGCGGCGTCCTACACCTGCACTGGCTCTTACGTCGTGACGCTTGAGGATGTGCAGCTGGGCGAGGTGACGAATCTTGCATCGGTCAGCGATGGCACCACGACCAGCCCGCAGACCTCCGAGACCGTGCCCGCGGGCGCGGAGCCGTCCCTGACCCTGACCAAAACTGCGCTCAGCGGCGCGGACTTCACCCAAGTGGGCGACCGGATCGAGTTCCAGTTCCTGGTCGAAAACACCTCTGTCGACCCGCCCGGCGCGTCCTTCACCGAGCCGGTGCAGATCAACGACCCTGATATCGGCGCGCCCTTCACCTGCTTCACCCCGGCGCTGCCGGACACGTTCGACGCGGGCGAAACAGAGACCTGCACGGCGGAATATTTCGTCACGCAGGATGATCTCGACCGTGGCGAAGTGATGAACGAAGCGGTGGCCACGACGGTCTTTGCGCCCAACAGCCCGAACCCGATCAACGTGGTCTCGGCCCCCTCGACCGCGACGGTCGCCGCCGACGCCGACCCGGGCCTGACCGTGACCAAATCCGTCACCGGCGGCCCGTCCGCGCCCGCGGCGGGTGAGACCATTGAATACACGATCCTGACCGAAAACACCGGTAACCAGACCCTAAGACAGGTGATGGTGTCCGATCCGCTGGTCCCGACCCTGACCTGTACAGTGGACGACGGCAGCGGCGGCCAGGTCGCAGCGCCCGCCAATGTCGTGCTCGAACCAAGCGAGATCCTGACCTGCGTTGGCGACTACGTGGTGACGCAGGCGGACGTGGACGCGGGCCAGATCGACAACACCGCGCAAGCCATGGGCAACGACCCGCAGGGCAACAATATCCCCGGTAGCGGTACAAACACCTTCACGGCGCTTGATCCCCCTGCGCCCGAGCTGACCGTGACCAAAAGCGTGACACCCGCGCCAGGCATCGGCGATCCGGCCTATTCCGCCGTTGATGAGACGGTGACCTTTGCCATCACTGTTGAGAATACCGGCAATATCACAGTGGATTCGATTTCCGTCGTGGACAGCGTTTCTGCGGCTAATGCGGCGAGCCCCGCGACGTGTGCCGTCGGCACGCTGGCGCCGGGCATGAGTTCTACCGCCTGTACCTTCGAGGTGGTAGTCACCCAGGCCGAGATCGACAATGGCACCTTCGATAACACCGCCACCGCGACCGGCGCGCCGCGCTCCGGCGGCACGGTCGCGGGCGAGGATACGATCACCGTTGTTGGCCCCGATGCCGAGCCAGCCTTTGCGATGTCCAAGACCGCCGATGTCTCTGACTTCACGCAAGCGGGCGACGTGATCACCTACAGCTACATCGTGGGCAACGCGGGCAATGTGACCCTGTTCGACCAGCCAACGGTGGTCGACGACAAGATCGGCACGTTCTCCTGCGGCACGATCCCTGCGGGCGGCCTGCTGCCGACGGATGTGGTGGAATGCACCGCAAGCTACACGGTCACGCAGGATGATATGGACGCAGGCGTCGTCACCAACATCGCGCAGGTCAGCAGCCCGGAGGTCACCACCCCGGCCGAGGCGACCGAAATGGTGAACGGCACGCGCAGCACGGGCATCGCGCTGACCAAGACCCCGTCGATCCCCACGGATGCGGCGGAAGGCGATGTGATCACCTACACCTACACCGCGACCAACACTGGCAATACGCGCCTAACGGGTGTGGCGGTCAGCGATACGCAGACCAGCGCGTCGGGGACGGCCGCGTTGACAGTCGCGGGCGACAGGCTGGCGACGGATGCAGGCCCGCAAGGCGATTCCAGCGACAGCGCTGCGGATGGCAGCTGGGATACGCTGGCCCCGGGCGATGTGGCGGAGTTCACGGCGAGCTACACGGTCACCCAGGCCGATGTGGACGCGGGCAATCCGCTGACCAACACCGCCTCCGTGAGCGCGACCGGTCCGCCGGGCACGAGCCCGCCGAGCGACAGCGTAAACGTGAGTGTGCCGGTCGAAGACACCACCCCGGCGCTGGAAGTTCTGAAGACCGTCGCAAACTCGACCGGGATGGCGGCTGGCGACACCGTGACCTTCCAGATCACCGTTGAGAACACCGGAAATGTGACACTCGATGCGCCGAGCCTGACCGACACGCTGACCCGCACGGACGGCACGCCGCTGGCGGTGACCAGTGGGCCGGATTGGGACACTGCCGACAGCGGCACAGCGGGCAAGCTTGATGTCGGCGAGACCTGGACCTACGAGGCCACCTATACTCTAACACAGCCCGATATTGACGCAGGCGGGGTCGCGAACTCCGTTCTGGCGACCAGCCGGGGGCCAAACGGGGACCCAACGCAGGACCGCTCCGGCAACGGCCAGCCCGGTGGCGATGACAGCCCGACCGTGTTCTCAGTGCCCTCGATGCCTGCAATTTCGGGTGAGAAAACCGTGACCTCGAGCACCATTGAGGTGGATCAGGTTGTCACCTTCAGAATCACCGCGACGAACGACGGCAATGTGACCCTGACCGGCGTCGATGTCGCCTCTGACACGCTGACGCGGGCCGATGGCACGGCGCTGGCGCTGACCAGTGGGCCGACCTTCCAAAGCGCCTCGCAAGGTTCCCCCTCCGGCACGTTGCTGCCGGGCGAGACGGCCACCTTCGTCGCCAGCTACCGCCTGCAACAGGACGATATCGACGCGGGAGGCATCGCCAACAGCGCGACCGTGACCGGCACACCGCCGGTGGGATCGCCGGTGAGCGACGTGACCGACGATGGCGATGACGGCGACGGCAACACGGAAAACGATCCAACCCTGCTGGAGGTGCCAGCCGCGCCTGCGCTGACCTTGGCCAAGGCACTGGCCGCGGGCCAGCCGGGCAACTTCGACACGCTCGACCAAGAGCTACTGTTCGAGTTCACGATCACCAACGCGGGCAACGTCACGCTTGCCGGGCCGTTCACCGTCGCGGACCCGCTGATCACCGCGCAAGGCAACGCGGTCACCTGCCCGGCGGCGACGCTGGCGCCGGGGGACGAGGTGATCTGCACGGGCTCCTACTTCGTGGAGCAGGCGGATCTGGACCGCGGCTCGCTGACCAACGCGGCGACAGCGTCCGTTGGCACCACAACCAGCCCCGAGGACACTGCGACCGTACCGGCGTTGCAGACCCCGTCCATGGCGGTCGAAAAAGTGGCGCAGAGCGTGCCGCCCGCCGATTTCGATGTCGGGCTGCAGGTCGAGTACACCTACACCGTCACCAATGACGGCAACATCACGCTGACAGACCCGATCACGGTCAGCGACAACCTGATCCCGACCGTGACCTGCGCCGATCTGCCCGCGGGCGGGCTTTTGCCGGGCGACAGTCTGGAATGTCTGGGCACCTACACGGTCACCGCCGATGACGTCGCGCTGTTCTCCGTGACCAACCTCGCCTCGTCGACGAGCGGTTCGGTGACCAGCCCGCTGACCTCTGAGACGATCCCGAACAACGCGACCCCTTCAATCTCGGTCGTCAAGAGTGCCGCAACAGGCTCTACCTTTGCTGAAGTCGGCGATATCCTGACTTACACGTTCGAGGTGACGAACGATGGAACGCAGGCCTTCAGCGCCGCGGTCACCATATTTGACGACAAGATCCTCGGTGGCGATACCGGGTTGAACTGCCCATTGCCCCCGGGCGACGACACGCTGAGTGTCGGGCAGACGATTTCGTGCGATTTCACCTATGCCGTCACCCAAGATGATCTGGATGCGGGCGAGGTGACGAACGAGGCCTTTGCGCAGACCAGCTTTGGTGACCCGAACACCCCGACGCCGGTGACATCTGCGCCGGTGACCGAAACAGTCGCGGCGGATGCGCAGCCTGCGCTGACCCTCTCAAAGACCTCTGCCCCGAACCCGGCAGGGCCGGTCGGCAGCACCGTGACTTACACGCTTGTCGCCACGAATACGGGTAATCAGACCCTGAATACGGTGAATGTCAGCGACGCACGCCTGCCGACGCTGGACTGCTCGGCCACTACGGTGGCGCGTGGCGCCGATCTGACCTGTACGCAGGACTATACCGTCACGCAGGCCGATATCGACGCGGGCGGGATCGAGAATACCGCGTCCGTAAGCGCGCAGACCCCGACCGGCGATCCGGTCGGTCCGGTCGAGGCGGTGGAGAACACCGCCGTGCCCGCCGCCGCACCGGCCCTGACCGTCGCCAAGACTGCCAGCCCGACGGTGCTGGGACCCGTGGGCAGCGATGTGACCTTCAGCTTCGAGGTCGAGAACACTGGCACGACCACGCTTCAGAACATCTCCGTCGACGATGCGCTCGACACCGGCCCCGCCTGCGAGATCGCGCGGCTGGCCCCGGGCGAGGTGGACGCGGTGAGCTGTTCCTTCATGCTTGAGGTCACCCAAAACATGATCGACGCGGGCGAGGTGACCAACGATGTCACTGTCGACGCGGTCGATCTGCTGGGCAACCCGACATCCGGCACCGACAGCATCACCGTGCCCGGCCCGACCCGCGCACCCGCGCTGGAGGCCACCAAGATCGCCACCACCACCGGGCGCAGTGTGGGCGATGTGGTGACTTATCTGCTGAGTGTCGAGAACACCGGAAATGTGACCCTAACAAACCCGAACATCACCGACAGGATGCGGCGCAACAACAACACGCCGACCGCATTGACCACCCCGTTTGTGCTGGTTTCCGGCGACATGAACAACGACAACCGGATCGATGTGGACGAGACCTGGGTCTACAGCGCGACCCATGAGATCACGCAAAGCGACATCAACGCGGGCGGCTTCACCAACACCGCGACAGTGACGGCTGACGGTCCTGCGGGCACCGGATCCGTCACCGATGTGTCCGACAACGGCAACGATGGCGACGGTAACACGACCGACGATGTGACGCCGTTCGATATTACGTCCGAGCCAGAGATCACGACCGTGAAGGCCGTAAGCGGCACGCCGGGCACGATGGAGGGCGAGAGCGTCAGCTGGACGATCACCGCGCGCAACACGGGCAACGTGGATATCAGCGGCGTGACGATCACCGATACGCTGACGCGCGCGGACGGCACGGTGCTGCCGTCGCCCGCGCTGACGAACACCTCCGGCACGACGGATCTGGGGGCGGGCGAGGAGATCGTCTGGACCCTGACCCATGTGCTGACGCAGGAGGACATCGATGCAGGTGGCCTGTCCAACTCGGCGCTGGTCGAAGGGCAGGGACCGAGTGGCGAAAACGTCAGCGACACCTCCGCCAATGACGACCCGTTCGATGGAAATAACGATGACGACCCGACGGTGGTGAGCATCCCCGCGAACCCGGGGCTTGACGTTGTAAAGACCCTAACTATGCCCGGCGTGCGCGAAGGCGACGTCATCGCCTTCTCCGTCACGGTGGAGAACACGGGCAATGTGACGCTCTCCGGCGTCTCGGTCACAGACAGTATGACGCGGATTGGCGGCGGCGCGCTGACGGTGGACAGCGTAAGCTTTGTTCCCACCGCGAGCGGCCCGGTCGAGGGCCGTCTGAACGTCGGTGAGACCGCGACCTACGAGGTGCTCTACACGTTGCAGCAGGCAGACGTGGATGCGGGCGGCGTGTCTAACTCCGCGACCGGTACCGCCACGACACCGCTGGGCGCGACCCTGTCGGATGTGTCGCGCAACGACAATCCGGGCGATGGCAACAACCTTGACGACCCCACGGTGGCCGAGATCGCGCCTGCGCCGGAGAACACACTGAGCAAGAGCGCCGGCGAGCCGTCGGTGCTGTTCCCCGGCGTCTACCAAGTGACCTTCACGCTGGTGACCGAGAACACCGGCAACATCACACAGAGCGGCTATCAGGTCAGCGATGACCTGAGCGATTTCGCGGGCAGCGCCGAGATTTTGACCGACGCGCCCTTTGGGGTCACTGTGCGGACCTCTGGTTTTACCGGCGGTGCGCCAAACGGGGCCTATGACGGTATCAGCGTGATTGACACGATCACCGGCGACGCCTCCCTCGCGCCCGGCGAGACCGGCACGGTGGAGATCGACGTGATCTACGAGGTCGCGCCGGGCACGGCGACGGCGGGCAACATCGCCTCTGTCACATCTGCCGATCTGCCCACGCCGACGTTAAGCAACGAGGCGACCGTGCCGCTGCCCGATACCGATGGTGACGGGGTGCCGGACAGTCTGGAAGGCTGCTCCCCGCTCGCGGGCAATGACCGCGATGGCGACGGGATCTGCGACGCAGAAGACTTTGACCCGACCGGCTATTTCTACTGCGAGGATGACGGGCGCATCCTGCCCGGCGGCTCGATCTCCGTGACGGGGCCTGCGGGCACCCAGACGGGCGTTGGTTTCTCGAACAACATCCGCATCGTGCAGGACGGCTCCAGCGGGCAGTTCGTGTTCTTCGTGACCCGGCCCGGCACCTATACCCTGAACGCGACCTACCCGTCGCTGGGTCAGGCAAGCACGACGCGCACGACATTGGGCAACCTCGATGCCACGACGCTGTTGCCTGCGAACCCCGCCTCGCTGGGCGGCTCAGAGGTTGGCAATACGAATGTGCTGTCGGACTTCACCGATACGGGCAATCCGTTCTACACGACCTTCACCTTCGAGGCAGGCGACCCGTTTGTGCTGAACAACAACCTGCCGGTCGAGAATTGTCAGGGCATCCCCGACATCCTGGCGACCAAGCAGGCGGATCGCGAAAGTGCGGTGTTTGGCGAGACAGTGAACTTCACGCTGAGCTTCACCAACAACACCTCGAACACGGTCAGCAACATGAACCTTGTCGACCTGCTGCCCGCGGGCATGCTTTACACGCCCGGCACCGCCAGCGTGGACAGCGCGCCGTTGGAGCCTGCGGTCAACGGGCTGCGCCTGACATGGGCGGGGCTGAGCATCGCGCCGACGCAGACGATTAACGTGACGCTTGCGGCGCGAGTCGTGGCCAACGGGTCTTACGGGGAGCTGATCAACCGCGGCTTCATGACGGACGCGGCGGGCAACCAGCTGTCGAACACCGCCACGGCGGTGGTGCGGATCGAACCGGAGCATGTCTTCGACTGCTCCGACATCATCGGCAAGGTCTATGACGACGTGAACCAGAACGGCTACCAGGATCAGGGCGAGCCGGGCCTTCCGGGCGTGCGTCTGGCGACCTTGAAGGGCTATCTGATCACCACGGACGAGCATGGCCGCTACCACGTGCCCTGCGCGGAGCTACCCAAGAACATCGGCTCCAACTTCACGCTGAAGCTCGACACGCGCACGCTGCCCTCGGGCTACCGGGTCACCACCGAGAACCCGCGGGTGATCCGGGTCACGGCCGGTAAGTTTGCCAAGCTGAACTTCGGCGCGGCCTTGTCCAACGTTGTCGATATCGACCTGACCGCCCGGGCCTTCACAGCGGACGGCGCGCCGTCACCCGCGCTGATCCGCGGGATCGAGCGGCTGGTGCGCACGATCGAGGTCACGCCCTCTGTGCTGCGGCTGAGCTACGTGCTGCGCGGCGAAGACCCGAAGGTCGCCCGCGCCCGCCTGAAGTCGGTCGAAGAGCTGATCCGCGAGAAATGGCGCGGTGGCGGGCGATACAAGCTCAACATCGAGCGCACGATCAAACGAACGAAGAACAAGGGGGCGGGCCAATGAAGATGATGTCCCTGACCGGCCTGCGCGCCCTGACCTCCGTGTCCCTGATCGCGCTTGGCAGCGGCGCCACGGCGCAGAGCTTTGAGGACGATTGCACCGTCTCCGGCACCCTGCCTGCGGAGTGTATCCAGCCCAATGCGGGCGAGGTCGTGGTCGTCGATGTCGGCGCGAATACCGAGATCGACAATGACACCGCGATCATCGAGGACGAGGGTTTCTCGATCTCCATTGATGGTGACACGTTGGTCGGTGACGCGCGGGTCGAGGACCTGACGCGCCAGACCGATATCGCGCTGTCGAATGCCGATGTGCAGGTGAAGTTTGACGGGCTGGGGGCGACCCCGGCGCTCGACCTGGCGATCACCGGCGATGCGCGCGACTACAAGGCGGGCGACACGATCACCTTCCGCTCGAAGCTGAATTACCCCGCCTATGTGGCGCGCGGCGAGGTGCGGATCATCGACTATTCCAGCCGCTCCGGCCCGCGGGTCGTGGCAGTGGTTCCGGTCGCGCCCAATGGCACCGTCTCGCTGGCCGTGCCGGAGGGACGTGATCTGGTCGCTGTGCACCGCGTCTACGATGCGCGCGGACGGTTCGACGAGACAGAAGCGCTTGGCCTGAGCCTTGATCAACGTGGCGACGGCGATGTGATCCTCGCCGAGGTCGAGGAAGGCACCGACCGCACCGCAATCCGCCGCATCCCGGTCTCGGGCGGCGCGGTCACGGTCTACGGCACCGGGGTGCGCGAAGGCGCGACCGTGCGCACACTGGGCGAGACGATCACGCCAGCGCCCGATGGCAGCTTCGTTGTGCAGCGCATCCTGCCCGCAGGCGATCAAGAGGTCGACGTCCAGGTCAGCGGGGCAGGGGAAGACCTGTTCCTACAGCGTGGCATCACCATTCCGAAATCGGAATGGTTCGGCGTGGCGACGGTCGATCTGACCTTTGGTTACCGCGCCGATGGCGGCAAGGACGCCGCCGGTGGCAGCTTCGACAAGACCTACAGCCACGGGCGGCTGGCCTTCTACACCAAGGGCAAGACGCAAAACGGCTGGGAAATCACCGCCAGCGCCGATACCGGCGAAGAGGATTTGTCGGACATCTTCCGCAACTTCGACAAGAAGGACCCGCGCCATCTGCTGCTGAGGCTCGACAGCGACAAGGCCTACCCGGTTTACGGCGACGACAGCACGATCGTCGAGGGTGCGCCGACCTCGGGCAAGTTCTACCTGCGCGCGGAAAAGGACGGCAATTACGCGCTGTGGGGCAATTACAAGGGCAACATCACCGGCTCCGAGTTCCTGCGCAACGAGCGGACGCTCTACGGCGCGCAGGGCCATTATGCGACGCAAGAGCAGACCGCCCGCGGCGAGGCGCGCGCGACGGTCGATGTCTACGCCGCGCAGCCCGACAACCTGCCCGGACGGGACGTGTTCCGGGGCACCGGGGGCTCGGTCTATTTCTTGCAGCGCCAGGACCTGTCAATCGGCTCCGAGACGATCAGCGTCGAGATACGCGATCCCGACACCAACCGGGTGATCAGCCGCGAGACGCTGGTCTACGGGCGCGACTACGACATCAACTATCTGCAAGGTATTGTCACCCTGAACAGCCCGCTTACCGGCGCTGTGGGCGGCGGCACGGTGGTGACCGACCCGCTGGGCGAGAATGACGTCCTGCTGACGGTGAATTACGAGTTCACGCCGACCGCGGGCGCGGTGGATGGCTACGCCTACGGGGGCCGCGTGCAGGTCTGGGCCACGGACAACCTGCGCCTTGGCGCGACCGGCATGGTCGAGCAGACGGATATTGCGGACCAGACGGCCACCGGCGCGGATATCCGCTACGAGCTGACCGACAACACCTATCTCGACCTCGAATATGCCCGCACCGAGGGTCCGGGCTTCGGGCAGTCCTTCTCCTCTGACGGTGGCCTGATCGTGACCAACACCAGCGCGGTGGGCGGCACGGGCGAGGCGTATCTGGCCCGCGGACAAGTCGAATTCGCCGACTTGAACCCGGATGTGCAGGGCCGCTTCGGCTTCTACGCCGAACGCCGGGACGCGGGCTTCTCGACGCTCGACTATCAGACCACCAATGATGAAGAGCTCTACGGCTTGGCGCTGGAATATGAGCCCACCGACCAGCTGCGCTGGCGGCTGTACTACGACGATTTCGAGGACAGCGCGGGCAAGACCGTGCGCGAGGCAGGCGCAGAGCTGCGCTTCAAGGCCTCAGAGCGGCTGACCTGGGATTTCGGTGTCGAGCATGTCCGCAAGAACACCCCTGGCGACGCGGAAGAGACCGGCGAGCGCACCGATGTGGCCGCGAAGCTGACCATCACCCAAAGCGAGGCGCTGGAATGGTATGTCTACGCGCAAGGCACGGTGTCACGCTCGGGCGGGCTGACCCGCAACAACCGGGTGGGCGCGGGCGCGCGTTACGAGTTTGCCGAGAACTGGAGCGTCGAGGGCGAGGTCTCTGACGGCTCCACCGGGGTCGGCGCGCTGGCGTTGCTGAGCTATGACGATGGCGGCGACAGCTCGTCCTATTTCGGCTATACGCTGGACCCGCGCCGGGAGTTCAACGGCGTGACCTTGTCGGGCCGCGACCGCGGGCAGTTCATCGCGGGCGGGCGGCGCAAGCTGGGCCGCGACGTGAGCGTCTACGCCGAAAATACCTATGACCTTTTCGGGGTGCACCGCTCGCTGACCTCGACCTACGGCGTGGATTACGCCCGGAGCGAGGCGCTGAGCTACTCCGCCTCGGCCGAGATCGGGCGCATCAATGACCCTGCGGGTGATTTCGACCGCACCGCACTGTCCTTCGGGGTGCGCTACGAGACCGAGACCGGGATTTCGGGCCGCGCGCGGCTGGAGCTGCGGCGCGACCGCGGCATCCTGTCGGGCTCGCGCCGGGATGGCGACACGGTCGCGGTGGCCAGCACCCTGCGCTACAAGATCGACGAAGAGCAGAGGCTGCTGTTCAGCTTCGACGGCAGCTACACCGACACTGACGGCTCTTCGATCCCCGACGGGCGCTATGCCGAGTTGACGCTGGGCTACGCCTACCGCCCGATCAACAATGACCGCCTGAACGTGCTGGCGAAATACACCTATCTGCACGATCTCTACGGGCAGGAGATCGACGGCACCAATGATCCCGGGCCCCGGCAAAAGAGTCATGTGCTGTCGGTGGATGCGTCCTACGATCTGGACCGGCAATGGACCATCGGCGGCAAGGTGGGCGCGCGCTTCTCGGAAAGCTCGCCCGATGCCAATGTGGCGTTCCAGAAGAACGACGCATGGCTCGTGGTCGCCAACGCGCGCTACCACGTGACCCACAAATGGGACGTGCTGGTCGAGGGCCGCGTGCTGAAGGCAGAGCAGGCGGGCACCACCGAGTTCGGCCTGCTTGGCGCGGCGTACCGGCATGTGGGCAACAACTACAAGCTGGGCGTGGGTTATAACTTCGGCAAGTTCTCCGACGACCTGACCGACCTGACCTTCGACGACCGCGGCGTGTTCATCAACCTGATCGCGAAGTTCTAGGCAGGCCCGCACGCGGCCTTACCGAGATGGATTGATGCGGATCAAATGGCCGCTCGACGCTGCCGGGTAAGCTCCCCGGGCAGCTTCGAGAGGACGGGACATGGCCAATTTCAGGGAAGGCGGCCATTGCCGCTCGCAGGGCGCGGCATTCGGGCTGAGGAAGCCTGTTTCATGCGCATGCTGCTGATTGCTCTCCTTGTTGGCGCGCTGGTGCTGGCGCTTGCGGGCTGGCGCGCCTTGGATCACTGGTCCGACCGGGCGGAGATGGCGCGGCTGCGGGCGGTTCAACCGCTTGCCCCTGCGCTGTTTGACCGAGACATGGTGGCCAATCTCCCCGCGCCCGCCCGGCGATTTTTCCTGTTCGCCATCAATGAGGGCACGCCGCTGTTTCGCGTGGCCGAGCTTGAGATGACCGGGGATTTCAGTCTGAGCGACAAGGACGACCCGCATTACATGGCCATGAAGGCCCATCAGGTGCTGGCGGTGCCGGAGGGCTTTGTGTGGAAGATGGGCGTGCGGTCGGGGCATCTGCGCCTGTCCGGGTCCGATAGCGGCGCGTGGACGCGCTTCTGGATGGGCGGGCTGCTGCCGGTGGCGCGCGGGGGCGGGGACCCGGATCACGCGCGCTCCGCCTTCGGGCGCGCAGTGGCAGAGGCCGTGATCTGGACGCCCGCCGCCGTTTTGCCGTCCGAGACTGTCGACTGGCAGCCAGTGGACCAGAATACCGCCCGCGTAACCGTCACCCATAGTGACATGGTCCAAAGTGTCAATGTCACCGTCGCCGCTGATGGCCAGCCGACGCAGGTGGTCTTCCAAAGGTGGAGCGACGCGAACCCAGAGCACGCATTTCGTCTGCAGCCTTTTGGTGGTGTCCTGTCCAAGTTCAGGGACTTCGAAGGCTTCCGCCTGCCCACCCATGTCGAGGCCGGTAACTTTTTTGGGATCGACGCGTATTTTCCGTTCTACCGGGCCGATGTGACGGACATCTCGTATCCGCGGCCAAATCAATAGGCTGTCTTGATCTGTCTCAACCCGACGGCCGTGTGTCAGGGGCAATGTGACCAAGTCACTGAAGCCCGCATTCGGCGGCGATACATTCGACGCCAAGCTGAGAATGGAGACACCCAATGGCCCAGTATCCCATCAATATGCACGTCCTCCCCGAGGTTGAATCCTTCTTCGACCCGCAAACCAACACGATCAGCTATGTCGTGATGGACCCGAATTCGACGTCCTGCGCGGTGATCGATTCCGTGATGGATATCGACTACGCCGCCGGTCGGATCACCTATGAGCATGCCGACGAGATCATCGCCTACATCGAGAAGTTCAAGCTCAAGCTCGAATGGCTGATCGAGACGCATGTGCATGCCGACCACCTGTCGGCCGCCCCCTACATCCAAAGCAAGCTAGGCGGCAAGATCGGCATCGGCGACCAGATCACGGTGGTGCAGGAGACCTTCGGCAAAGTGTTCAACGAGGGCACCGAGTTCCAGCGCGACGGATCTCAGTTCGACCGCTTGTTCAAGGATGGCGACACCTACGAGATCGGTTCTATGACGGCATTCGCGATGCATACCCCGGGCCATACACCCGCCTGCATGGTGCATGTCATTGGGGACGCGGCCTTTGTGGGCGATACGCTGTTTATGCCCGATGGCGGCTCCGCGCGGGCGGACTTCCCGGGCGGTGACGCGGGGGAGCTATACGACTCGATCCAGAAGGTACTGGCGCTGCCCGACGATATGCGCCTGTTCATGTGCCACGATTACGGCCCCGACGGGCGAGAGATCATGTGGGAGACCACCGTGGCCGAAGAGAAGGCCGAAAACATTCATGTGGGCAAGGGCAAGACCCGCGAGGAGTTTATCAAGTTCCGCGAGGCGCGCGATGCCACGCTGGCGGTGCCAAAACTGATCCTTCCGTCCCTGCAGGTGAACATGCGCGCCGGGGATGTGCCCAAGACCGAGGATGGCAAGCCCATGCTGAAGGTTCCGATCAACGCGATCTGAGCCGCCGCGTCCCGATCCACTTCGACCCCAAAGGAAGCCCCGTCCATGGATATCAACAAACTCTCGGACCAGGTCTATGTCTCCCCCCAGATCTCCGCCGACGATCTGGCGGACCTCAAGGCGCGGGGCATTCGGTCCGTCATCTGCAACCGCCCCGATGGCGAGGGTGCGGATCAGCCGACGTTCGAGGAATTGGCGCAGGCCGCAGGCGAGGTGGGGCTCGAGATGCGGTACATTCCGATCTCGGGCGGGCTGGTTCAGGATATGGATGCGGAGGCCTTTGGCGACGCGCTCCAGAGCTTGCCAAAGCCGATCCTGGCCTATTGCCGCACCGGCACACGCTCCACGACGCTCTGGTCGCTGGCGCAGGCCAACACTATGGAGCTGCCCGATATCCTGAGCGCCACGAAGGCCGCGGGCTATGACATGAAAGGCGTCGTGCGCCGCATTGCGAACGGCGGCAAGACACCCGTGGACCAAGAAGATGCGGCCTATGACGTGGTGATCGTCGGGGCAGGGGCCTCTGGTATCGCTGTGGCGGCGAGCCTGAAGGCCCGGCAGCCGGGGCTTGAGATCGCGGTGATCGACCCGGCGGACGCGCATTACTACCAGCCCGGCTGGACCATGGTGGGCGGCGGGATCTTTGATGCCGAGGACACCGTGCGCACCATGGGTTCGCTGATCCCACGCGGCGTGCATTGGCTGAAATCCGCCGTCGCGGCGTTCGAGCCGGAGAAGGATGCCGTGATCCTCGATGGCTGCCGGGTGGTGAAATACAAGCGTCTGGTGGTCTGCCCCGGGTTGAAGCTGGACTGGAACCGGGTCGAGGGTCTGGTGGAGACCCTGGGCCGTAATGGCGTGACCTCGAACTATCGCTACGATTTGGCCCCCTACACGTGGAAGCTGGTGTCCGGGCTCAAATCCGGGCGGGCGCTGTTCACCCAACCGCCGATGCCGATCAAATGCGCGGGCGCGCCGCAGAAAGCGATCTACCTGTCGGCAGATCACTGGACCCGGACGGGGGTGATCGGGGACATCGACATCGGGTTCCACAACGCAGGCGGCGTGCTGTTCGGCGTGAAGGACTTTGTACCCGCCCTGCAAAGCTACGTGGACAAGTACCAGATCGGGCTGAATTTCTTCAGCAATCTCGTCGCGATTGATGGCCCGGCCGGGAAGGCGTGGTTCGACGTGTCGAAACCCGACACAGCCGTCGCGCGCGTCGAGGTTGAGTTCGACATGATCCATGTCACCCCGCCGCAGTCAGCCCCGGATTTCATCGCGGTTTCGCCGCTGGCCGATGCGGCAGGCTGGGTCGATGTGGATCAGGCGACCCTGCGCCACAAAAGCTTCGAGAATATCTGGTCGCTTGGCGATGTGATGAACGCTCCGAATGCCAAGACCGCCGCGGCGGCCCGCAAACAGGCGCCCGTGGTAGCCGACAACATCATCGCCGACATCAAGGGCCGCGCCCCGGTGTCGCAATATGACGGCTACGGCTCCTGCCCGCTGACCGTGGAGCGCGGCAAGATCGTGCTGGCAGAATTCGGCTATGGCGGCACCCTTCAGCCTAGCTTCCCGTCCTGGCTGATCGACGGCACCAAGCCCAGCCGGCTGGCGTGGTTGCTGAAAGAGAAGATTCTGCCCCCGGTCTACTGGAAGGCGATGTTGAAAGGGCGCGAGTGGATGGCCACGCCAGAGAAGCTGTCGGCGCGCTGATCATGCCGCGCATGTCCACATGGTCGCGCTATTTGCCGATCCTCGACTGGGGCCGCGCCTATTCCGGCGCTGACGCGCTGAGCGATCTGGCGGCGGCAATCATTGTGACGATCATGTTGATCCCGCAATCGCTGGCCTACGCCATGCTGGCGGGCCTGCCGCCCGAGGCGGGGCTCTACGCTTCAATCGTGCCGATCCTGCTTTACAGCATCTTCGGGACCAGCCGGACATTGGCGGTCGGCCCCGTGGCCGTCGTCTCGCTGATGACGGCGGCGGCCTTGGCCGATGTCACCGCTACGATGGATGTGGGCTACGCCGCCGCCGCCTTGACCCTGGCGGGGCTTTCGGGTGCGATCCTGCTGGCGATGGGGGTCTTGCGGCTGGGGTTCGTTGCGAACTTCCTGTCCCATCCCGTGATCTCCGGCTTCATCACCGCGTCAGGTCTGCTGATCGCGGTCAGCCAGCTGAAGCATCTGATGGGTGTCGAGGCGCAGGGACATAACCTGGTCGAGCTACTGGGCGCGCTGGTCGCGCATGTGCCGCAGACGAACCCGCTGACGCTTGCCATCGGGGCAGGGGCACTGGCCTTCCTGTTTTGGGTCCGCACCGGTTTGCGACCGACGTTGATGCGCCTCGGGCTGCGCCGCGGGGCGGCGGAGTTTCTGGCGAAGGCGGGCCCGGTCGCGGCCATCTTGGTGACGACGCTTCTGGTCTGGCAACTCGCGCTGGCACAATCGGGCGTCGCAATCGTGGGCGAGGTCCCGCGAAGCTTGCCGCCCTTCACCGTGCCGGACTTGTCGCTGGAGCTGCTCGGGGCCCTGCTGATGCCCGCGACGCTGATCGCGATCATCGGCTTTGTCGAGTCGATCTCCGTGGCGCAAACGCTTGCCACCAAGCGGCGGCAACGCATCGACCCGGATCAAGAGCTGATCGGCCTGGGCGCCGCCAATATCGGCGCGTCGCTGACCGGGGGCTTTCCGGTAACCGGGGGCTTCTCACGATCCGTGGTGAACTTCGACGCGGGCGCGAGAACACCCGCCGCCGGGGCCTTCACCGCCATCGGCCTGGCCATCGCCGCGCTGTTTCTGACGCCGCTGATCTACTTCCTGCCCAAGGCGACGCTGGCGGCGACGATCATCGTGGCGGTGCTGTCTTTGGTCGACTTCAATACCCTGCGCCACGCGTGGACATATTCCAAACGCGACTTCGGCGCGGTCGCGGTGACGATCCTTCTAACGCTGGGATTTGGGGTCGAGATCGGTGTGACCGCGGGTGTCGTCCTGTCGGTCCTGCTGTTTCTCTACGACACGTCGCGGCCCCATGTGGCCGAGGTGGGCCTGGTTCCGGGGACAGAGCATTTCCGCAATATCCTGCGCCATCAGGTGGTCACCGATCCGACCGTCCTGACCCTGCGCATCGACCAAAGCCTGTATTTCGCCAATGCGCGGTTTCTCGAGGATTACATCTATAACCGGGTCATCGATGACCCGAAGCTGAAGCATGTGGTCCTGATGTGTTCGGCCGTGAACGAGATCGACATGAGCGCGCTCGAGACGCTGGAGATGATCAATATTCGCCTTGGCGAGCTGGGGTTGGATCTGTCCCTGTCCGAGGTGAAGGGACCGGTGATGGACCGCCTCCAGCGGGCAGAGCTTCTGAGCCATCTGACCGGCTCGGTCTACCTGTCCCAATTCGCGGCCTACCGGGCGCTTGCGCCCCGCGCGGACACGCAGTCAGCTCTGGCTGCGCAGGACAGAGCGGATAAACTTTGCGGCTGAGCGGTAATGGCTTGGCCCCGCCGCTTCGGCCCAGCGTCCAGTGGTCCAGGCGTTGTTGGCCCCCTTCATCGGGCCGCCGTAGAGTTCCGCATCGGACAAGTCAGAGAGAAACTGGATAAGCTGGTCGTGGCGCTCCTGCAGAAGCGCGCTGGCAGCGGCCCAATCCAGCTGAGCCTGCCTCTTTCGAAGATCGGCATTGTAGCGCTTGAGATCGTTCCACTTGTAGCCTTCCGCGGGAAAGAACACCTGCTTCCCGGCCAGACCGTCCCTGTACCAGCCAAAGAACAGCGCGATCCAATGGGCGCGGTGGCCGATCACGTCCTTGATCGACACATCGTCCAGATGCAGCTTCGACTGCGCCGGGCTTAACGGCGCAATCAGGGCGTGCAGCTTGGCATATTCCTTCTCTGCCAAAGCGATAAGGTCGGATTTGTTCGTGCAGGCCATGCGGGCGTCCGTGCTCTAGTGCGCGAACAAGACCGGCAGGTCCGTCTGCTCCAACAGGCTGCGGGTGGTGCCGCCCAGAACCGTCTGGATCATGCGCGCGTGGCCGTAGGCCCCCATGACAACAAGATCGGCACCGAATTCCTTGGCGCGATCCTGAATGGCCTGCCCGATCTCGCGCCCGCCGCTCGGGAATTGCGACACGGTGACCTTGCAGCCGTGATGGCTGAGCCATTTCGCCACGTCGGTGCCCGGGTCCGGTCCATCGCGCGCTTCGGACATCACCGGATCGAAACAGGCGATGACGACCTCTTCGGCTTCCTTCAGGTAAGGCATCGCCGCGTGCACAGCCGCAGACGCGGCTAGACTGCTGTTCCACGCGACAAACACACGCCCGGCGCGCTGAGCGGCCGACCCGTTCATGCGGAAGCCGATGGGCGAATGGAACAGGACCCCCGCAACCGCCTCGCGCAGGATTTCGGGCTCGTCGCGCAGGCTAGCGGCGAAGAACGCCTCGTCACTGATCCGGGCCAGCCGCGCCACGTGGTGTTTGACGTCCAGGGTCATGCTCAGAGCGGAATGAACCGCGCTCGAAACCTCGCTCTTGGCGAGCAGGCCCTCGATCTCATTGACTCGGTCCGCCTGCGCCTTCTGGGCGTCGGCCATCGTCTCGTTCCAATTGTCGGGGATGCTCATCCCGCCATAGGGTGACATGCCGTAGGAATAAAGCGGCAGGGCAGGGGCCTGACCGAGCAGCAGGCAGACCAGATGCGTGTTGTCTCCTGCTGCCGCCTCTGCGGCTTCGGTGATCTGCGCGTCCGGGGTCTGAGCGTTCAAAACGAAGAGTATGCTACGGCTTTGCATTGCGGTGATCCTTCGACAAGTCGTCCAGCCGACAGGCCGGACCAGTGAACCTCAGAATGTCACATCGTGCGCGCCGTCAAATGACACAGGTCAAAACGGCAGCTGTTTTTGGTGGGCAATATGCCCTCAATGGGTAGCATGCGGACGGCAGGAACATGGAGTTCAAGGATTACTACAAGGTGCTGGGCGTCGCGCGGGACGCGGGCGCGGACGAGATCAAGAAAGCGTTCCGCAAGGCGGCGCGGAAATACCACCCCGACATCAACGCGGGCCCTGAGGCCGAGGCGAAGTTCAAGGATGTGAACGAAGCCTATGAAGTGCTGAAAGACCCGGAGCGGCGCGCGGCCTACGACCAGCTTGGCCAAGAGCCGCCGCGCGGGCAGGGCAGCTACCAGCCGCCCCCGGGCTGGGACAGCGGTTTCTCTTTTTCGCAGGGTGGGCCACAAGGCGATGAGGCGTTCAGCGACTTCTTCGAGACGCTTTTTCGCCGTGGGGCCGGGCCGATGGGCGGCAGCGGGGCTGGTCGAGGCCGCGACAGCCATGCCCGCATCGAGATTGCGATCGAGGACGCCTACACCGGCGCAAAGCGCACGCTGAGCCTGCGCAGCCCGGTTCTTGGCCCCGATGGAAGCGTGACGCTGCAGGACCGCACCATTGCCGTGACGATCCCCAAGGGTATCTCCGAAGGGCAGCACATCCGGCTGGCGGGTCAGGGCGCGCCGGGCGGGGGTGCGGTTGGCGATCTGTTCCTGGAGGTGAGCTTCGCGCCGCACCCGATCTATCGCCCCGATGGCAAGGACCTGTTCCTTGATCTGCCGATCACACCGTGGGAGGCGGCCTTGGGCGGGCATGTCACCATGCCGACCCCGGACGGCAAGGTTGATCTGCGCATTCCGAAGAACGCGCGCACCGGCCAAAAGCTGCGTCTGAAGGGCAAAGGTCTGCCGGGGCAGCCCAAGGGCGACATTTATGCTACCCTGAAAATCGTTAATCCAAAAGCGGACACGCCAGAGGCCCGGGCCTTCTTCGAGAAGATGGCAAAAGAGATGCCCTTCGATCCGCGCACTCATCTAGGAGGTTAAACCATGAAAAAGTCGACCTTGCGTAGTGAAGTTATGGATGCACTCAGCTTGCAGGACCTCTGCCGCTTTTGTGACGCGGACGAGGCCTGGGTCATCGAATTGGTGGAGCACGGGGTCATCGATCCCATCGGGCGGAGCAGCCGGAACTGGCGCTTTGTGGGCACAAGCATCGTGCGCGCCAAGAAGGCGCGCCGCCTGAACCGCGATCTTGGGGTGAATACGGCGGGTGTCGCGCTTGTTCTGGACCTGTTGGAGCAACGCGACGCCGCGCGTCGCCAGTTGGCGCGCTACCAGATGCCGGAATAGGGGCGCTATTTCTTCAACCGCTGCTTGTATTTGCGGTACAGTCGATGGTTCATCTTGATGAACTGCGACAGGCCGCGGCCCAATAGACCGGCAGCGTTGCGGCGCAGGTAGAAGAAACCGGTAGCACTTGCGATGAGTCCGCCGAGCGCGTTCACGATCAGATCGCCCATCGTGTCGTCCAGCCCGGATTTCTGCATGTTCAGCCCGAAGGACTGGTCCATCGTGAACTCGAACACCTCCCAGATCGCGCCCACGGTCATGGCGACACAGAAGCTGATGAAGGCCATCGCCGATGGCGGAGCCGCGAAGCGGTCGCCCTCGAACAGCATGAAAACGAAGAGAAACCCGGTCAGACCGAACCCCACCGCGGACAGGCCGTGCAAGGCAATATCCCACCACCAGAGGCGCTCGTAGAAATCAAACGCCTCGCCCAAAAAGATCGAGGCGAAGAAGAACAGCGTCGTCGACAACAAGAAAGGCAGGGGCAATTTCAGCGACCATCGCGCGGCCAGCAAGGGCGGGACGAGCGACAAAAGAAGCGTGGCAAAGCTGACAAAAGCCAGCGACCATCGGGCCAGCGCGAGGGCTACCAGTGCCGTGCCCAGAAGCATCGCCCAGATCACCAGCATCGTGCCATTGCTTTCGCGGATCAGCCTCATCGCCTCACTTCTTCCGGTCTGTCGTTACATCCTGCCATGAAGGTCCCTATATCTGATATATGCAACACTCCCGGATACGTCTTGCCAGCTACAATATCCGCAAAGCGCGCGGGCTTGACCAGAAGCGCAAGCCGGGGCGCACGCTGGACGTAATCAACGCCTTGGGCGCCGATGTCGTGGTGCTGCAAGAGGCGGACAAGCGGCTCGGGCAACGGCCAACGGCCGTGCCGCGCAAGATGATCGAGGCGGAGACCGATTTCGATCTGGTCGAAGTCGCGCGCAACGGCGTCAGCATCGGATGGCACGGCAATGCGGTTCTGGTGCGGCGCGGGATCGGCGTGCGCAGCATCGATCCCTTGGATCTGCCGGGGCTGGAGCCCCGCGGGGCCGTTCGGCTTACGCTTGATGTGGGTGCCGGACTGACCGTGGTTGCGGCGCATCTGGGCCTGCGCCGGCGCGACAGGCTTGCCCAGCTTGACGCTCTGAACACGGCGACCAGCGCGGACGCGCATTGCGTGATTGCCGGCGATTTCAACGAGTGGTCCGACACAAAAGGGTTCGAGCCCCTGGCCGCACGGTTCGAGACGCACACGCCGGGGCGGTCCTTCCACGCCCGGCGGCCCATCGCGGCGCTGGACCGGTTTGCCCTGTCGCGCGACGTGGCGCTGCACAATGCGGGTGTCGACCAGAGCGCGCTGGCGCGTGTGGCGTCGGACCATCTGCCGATCTGGTCCGACATTTCGGTGCCTGCCGCTACTTGCTGAAGAGCACGGGCAGTTTCTGATCGCGCAAAAGCTCGTAGGTCGTGGCCCCCAGCACGAAATCATAGGTGCGGGAATGGCCGAAGGCGCCCGTGACGATCAGGTCTGCCCCCTTCTCGAAGGCTACTGATTGCAAGGTCTCTGCGATGCTGTCGCCCATCGGATCACGATGCTCCAGCGTGACGTTCAGGCCGTGCCGCGCGAACATCTCCGTCACGTCGATGGCGTCGGAATCCTTAAGCGTATCCTGATGGGTCTTTCCGACCCGCAGCACCGTCAGGGCCGCGCTGTCATCGGCGAGACCCAGCATGTCATGGGCGGCACGGGCCGCTTCGCGTGTCTCGCTCCATCCTAGCAGGATATTCGAGCCGACCTTCGGGCCGTCGTAGTCGAGCGGCACCACGATCACGGGACGTCCACTGTTGCGGATCACCTGGGTTTGCGCGTTGCGCTGGTCGTAGCGGTCGCTGTTCCTGTCCTCGTGGGCCATGATCACCAGATCGGCCGCCCGCGCGCTTTCGATCATGCGCTCGCTGGCGGATTGCGCCTCGGTGCGGACCAGGCGGAACTCGCTGACGAAATCCTCATGCCCGGTGTGTTTCTCGAACACGCCCTTGATGGTCTCTGCTTCGACCTTCTGGCTTTGATTGATGGCCGCGAAGGCCGAGTCCGGCAGATGCATCGCGATGCCCGGATACACGACCAGCGCCTCGACCGTGTGCAGGCCAATGAGATGCGCCCCATGTTTGCGTGCCAGCGGGACCGCAACCTTGAGAAGCGTGTCCGAGTGGTCCGGCGTCGTCAGGCAAACCAGTATCGTCTTGAGGGCCATGGGTCTGTTCCTTTGAATGAGGATCAACCGGGGCGCAGGGCCGCGCCCCGGCGGCGCTTACGCTTTCTTGATTTCGATCTTCTGCACGGCGGCCTTCGCGTTGGACGGCTTTGCGATCGTGAGCTTCAGGATGCCGTCGGCGAAGTCGGCCTTCACCGCGCCGTCTTCGGGCGCAAAACCAAGCGGGATGTGGCGGCGGAAGCTGCCATAGCGGCGCTCTATCAGGTGATAGCTGTCTTCCTGCTCTTCGTGATCGGCGCTCTTTTCGCCCTTCAGAACCAGCGTCTCGCCCGAGACGGTCACGTCCAGATCGTCCTCTTTGACGCCCGGCACCTCCGCGCTGATCTCCAGGGCGTCGTCGGTCTCGACCATGTCGATGGCGGGGAAAGAGGGACCTGCGAATACGGATCGCGCGTCGTCGTCAAGCATGGGAAAGTTGGATTTGAATTGGTCGAGAAGGCGGTTCATCTCCTTCTGCAGCGAAGGAAACAAGGCGGTCTCGCCGCCGGGCCTGCGGTTTTGTGGAAGCGTTTGCCGTGACATCTGCAGTCTCCTTTTGAAAGTAGCCGACACGGGTCGTGTCCTCCGATCCTTAGCAAGCTGCGGTCCGCATCCGATTGATCCCGATCAATCGAATCCATGCGATCTCGCCTATGCCCTTGGGGCTAACCAGAGTTCCCATGGAAGGACCGAAGATGTCTGTATTTCCGAAACTCATCACTGTAATTGCCGTTCTCGCCCTGCCACAGATTGCCGCTGCCGAGACCATTCAGACGCAAAATGGCGGTGATACGTTCTACACCGGCGGACTTGTCAGCCAGTCGATTGATACGAAGGGCGACACGTTCGTTACCGCGCGCTCGGCCCGCGTCGACGGCGCGACCTCGGGTGATATGCACTTGTCCGGGTTCGACGTGTCGGTCGATGTCGATGTGGCGCAGGACCTTTATGCCATGGGCGCAACCGTAGTCATCCGCGGCACCGTGGCCGAAGATCTGTCGGTCATGGCCTTCTCCGCGCGGACCGAAAGTGGCGCGCGTATCGGCGGCAACGCGCGGCTGATGGGCAACTCGGTCGATGTCGAGGGTCCGGTCGGCGGCGCGCTTTCTGTCATCGGCCGGGACGTGGTTCTGAATGCCCAGATCGCGGGGGATGTCCGCGTCATGGCGAAGTCGCTGTCCTTCGGGCCCGACGCGACCATTGCGGGGTCACTGACCTATAGCAGCGAGACCAAGATCGACGTTCCAACGCGCGTGATGCCCGCAGACCGCGTGACGTTTGAGAAAATCTCCGGCAGCAAGGTCTTCGAGGAATGGGAGCAGGTCGGGCGGGACATGCCCGCCTTGCCCACCTTCGCGTCGATGATGTTCGGCTTTATGGTTACATTGCTGTTCTTCCTTGTTCTGGGTGCGCTGATGCTGGGCTTCATGCCGAACCGCTTGTCGCGGATGCGCCGCAGCATCGCCGCAGCCCCGGGGCAGACGCTTTTGTTGGGCGTGATCGGGCTTTCGGTGCTGTTCGGCATGGTGCCGATCACCGGGCTGACCATCGTCGGGCTGCCGTTCGTGCCGTTTGCCTTGCTCGCCATCGTGGTGGCGTGGACGCTTGGCTACGCGTTGGGGGCCTACAGCGTCGCCATGCGGCTATGGATCGGGATGGGCGGCGCGGATGATCCCAGCAAGATCGCGCGGCTGATGATCCTGGCGGCGGCCATCGTGTTTGTCGCCCTTCTGAACTTCATCCCCTTCGTGGGCTGGGTGGCGAATTACACGCTTGTGCTTCTGGGCATTGGCGCGATGACCCGCTTCGCGTTCGAGGCCATGATTGGCGACACGGACGTCGCGCTCGACGTGGACATGAAGCCCATTGAAGACTGACCCACAGGAAAGGAGAGACGCCATGACAGCGCAGGATCTGGAAGTGATCGACCACAGCGTGCACTTGACCCATGAGTGGATCAACGAGCTGGCCGGGCGGCTTGACTGGTACTCGAAGCGCTCGGTCCTGCGCCTGATGCGGGTGACCCTGCACCACATCCGCGACCACCTTCTGGTGGACGAGCTGGCGCAGCTGTCGGCGCAGCTGCCGGTGATGATCCGCGGCTTCTTCTTTGAAGGCTGGGTGCCGAAGGCCACGCCGATCAAGGAACGGCGGGCGGACGATTTCATCGCCTATATCGACCAGCACATGGGCGAGACGACCGAGTACCGGGGCCGCGAGGATATCACATGCGTGTTCGCTCTGCTGAACGCGCGGATCAGCCGGGGGGAGGTCGAAGACATCCGCGCCAGCCTGCCGGAGGCCATTCGGGATCTGTGGCCCGACCCCTAGACAGACGAAAGCCACGCAGAAGCTGCGTGGCCTTCGAAGTCATAGGCAGGGTTCAGTCGCTGCTGCCCTCTGCGAGGTTCAGCAACGCTTCGGGGCGCTGAATGATCACCGTGTGGATGCTGTCGATCGCGATGATCTGGCTCTTGCGCAACTGGGTCAGCGTCCGGCTCACGGTCTCCGTCGTCAGGCCGAGGAAATCGGCAATGTCGGACCGGCTCATCGGCAATTTGACCTGCCGGTAGGCGCCAAGGTTCTCGCCCACGCGCTCGGACAGCACACACAGGAACGAGGCCACCTTTTCAGTCGCGGATTTGCGCCCCAGCATCATGAAATGGTCCTGCATCGCGCTGATCTCGCGCAAAGCCGCCTGCAAAAGCGCCGTGTGCAGCTTGGGATCGCCTTCGCCGTTTTCCAGATGCGCCCGCCGGAAGGGCTGAAGGCGCACATCAGTCAGGGCTTCGCAATCCGTGTGGTGCAGCCCGGCGGCGGGAAAGCCCACGGTGTCGCCAGGAAGGCCGAAGGCAATGACCTGTCGGCGACCATCCGCCAACAGCCGGGTCAGGCGCAGCACGCCGCTGGTGACCTGATAGAGCCATTCGACCTCATCGCCCTCAAAATACAGGTATGCACCGGGTTTCAGGCGCGTTTCGGTGGCTTGGTAGGTGCTGGATGCAAGGGGGGCGACGGGCAGTTTGGGGCGTACTTCGCAGGGGGACGTGACATACATTTTGGGCAGACCTCCGGTTTGAGTTGAGGTCACCTTGATCCGGCTGCGTAATCTGAATTACCGTGCTCCCAGGTCCTTTTGTATCATTTTGTAACGCGTCGGCCGGTCCGGCCGGCCACAATGTGACGGGCGAGCACGAGAAATGAGACCCGGATGAAAGATCGCACGATCCTTGTCGTCGAGGACGATCCAAAGATCAGAGCTCTCTTGCGCAATGTGCTTGAGGACGAAGGCGCGCAGGTGCTGGAAGCCAAGAGCGCCGCCGAAGTGATGCGGATCGTCGAGGAGAAACCTGTCAATCTGATCACCCTCGATCTGCATCTAGGTGCGGATAATGGCGTCGATATCGCGCGCCAGGTCCGCGGTGTCTCGCAGGTGCCGATCATCATGGTGACCGGCAAGGATGACGTGATCGACCGCGTTGTCGGGCTGGAGGTCGGGGCCGATGACTACATCACTAAGCCCTTCCATGTGCGCGAGGTTATCGCCCGCATCCGAAGTGTGCTGCGCAGATCGGGCGCAGCCGCGCCGGAGGCCGCGACGGACGGCGATGGGCAGGGGAGCGTCTGTTTCAGCTTCGACGGGCTGACGGCCTTTCCCGACAAGCTGGAACTCATCGACCGCGACAATACGATCAGTGATCTGACCAGTGGCGATTTCAAGTTGCTGACCGTGTTTCTCAACCGGCCCAAGCGGGCACTGTCGCGCGATCAGCTGATGGATCTGACCGGCGGCACGGAATGGAGCCCGCTGGATCGCACCATCGACAACCAGGTGGCCCGCCTGCGCAAAAAGATCGAGCGTGACCCGTCAAATCCCAAACTCATCAAGACCGTGCGCGGGATCGGCTATACCTTTGCCTGTGATGTCAAAACCCTTCAGCCGTCCGACACCCCGGCCAAGAGCGCCTGAAGCCGCCGCGCCAGCTCGGACTGACGGTAGGGTTTGTGCAGAATGTCGAACGGCACGTCATGGGACAGCGCGCCGGTGACCACGTCGCTGGCATAACCCGATGTCAGCAAGACCTTGATCGCCGGAAACTCCCGCACGATTTTTGTGGCAAGGTCGTAGCCATTCAATGCGCCCGGCATCACCAGATCAGAGAACACCACATCGACCTGAACGCCATTCTGAAGCATCTCATAGGCCTGATCGGCGGTCTCCGCCTCCAGCGTCTCAAAGCCCAGATCGCGAATGCGCTCAAGCGAAAGCTTACGCACACGCGCATTGTCTTCGACGATCAGGATCGTCTCGCCGTTGCCTGTTGGCGGGGCCGGGCGATCTTTCGCGTCGCCCTCCGCCCAATTCCTTGATGGCTCATGCTCGACCGCCGGGAAATACAGCCCAAAGCTCGTCCCCATGCCCAGCTCGCTGTAAAGGGTGACGTGGCCGCCGGACTGCCGCACGAAGCCATACACCATTGCCAGCCCCAGCCCGGTTCCGCCGCTTTCGGCCTTTGTCGTAAAGAACGGCTCGAACGCGCGGCGCTGCGCCTCGAGGTTCATGCCCGCGCCGTTGTCGCTGACCGACAGCCGCACGTAATCGCCGGGCTCGATATCGGTCTCTTGGGCCATATAGGTGTCGTCGATTGTCACATTGGCGACGGAGACCAAAAGCTCGCCACCCGCCCCCATGGCGTCGCGCGCATTAAGCGCGAGGTTCATCAGTGCGGACTGAAGCTGCACGGGATCAACCATTACCGGATCAAGCTCCTCCGCGAAGTCGGTCTTGATGTGATATGTGGCCCCGATGGTCCGTTTCAGCAGGGCGAGCGTGTTTGAACACAGCTCCCGCAGATCGGACTTCACCGGCTTGAGGTTGCTCTGTCGCGCGAACACCATCAGCCGTGTGGTCAGGTCCGCGCCCATCTCCGCGGTCTCCAGCGCGTCCTTGATCAGCGGCAGCTGGCGATCATCAGCGCCGCGCATCTCCAGCAGCTCGAGATTGCCGACGATCACCGTCAGCAGGTTATTGAAATCATGCGCAATACCACCCGTCAGCGCGCCGATCGCGTCGAGCCGCTGCGAGCGCGCCAACGCGTCCTCGGTTGCCTTTCGGTTGGTCAGATCGTGCAAGATGCCGATAAAGATGCGGGTGCCGCCGACCTGAGAGTGCCCGACCGACAAGTGCAGCGGGAAGATCGAGCCGTCCTTGCGCTGGCCTTCAACGTCGCGCCCGATGCCGATGATCCGCTTCTCGCCGGTTTCGACATGGTGGGCCATGAAGCCGTCATGCAGCCGGGCCAGCGCCTGGGGCATCAGCATGTTGACGCTTTGGCCGACCATCTCGTCGGTGTCGAACTGGAACATGCGCGCGGCGGCGGCATTGGCCCGCAGGATCGTGCCCGACTGATCGGACACGATCATGGCGTCCACCGCCGCCTCCATGATGGCGTGCAGGATGGCGCTGTCCGTTGCGGTATCGACCATGGCTGATGTCCCTCCGGGCTGACCCTGCCAAATGCCCCCGCGTCGGCGCAAGGCGGAAATGGTGTGTGCCTTGGTGCCGCTACCGGCCCGCGGTCTGCCGGATCAGGTCCTGGGCCTCGGCCTTGGTGTTGAGGCAATGGGTCAGATCGGACAAGGTGATTACGCCCTTCAGGCTGTGATCCGTCACGACCATGAACTTGCGATCGCCGGTGTCGCCGATCCGGGCCAGAAGATCCGGCACCGGGGTCTCAGGCGACACGATCGCGGTGTCCTGCAGGCCGACATACACATCGCCGACGCGGGTGTTGGCCCAGTTTTCACGGTCAATTCCCGACAGGACGGACTGGTCGATATGGCCCAGAAGCACTTTTCCTTCGATGACCGGCACGAAGCTGATCCGATGGCGCAGCATGATCTGGTTGACGAAATTGGACAGGGTCATCTCCGGCCCGACCGTGATCGGATCGCGGGTCATCAAGGCCGCCACGGTTTGTCCCTCGAACACCGATTTCGCAAGCTGCGCGGCGTAGGCCGCCCGGGCGGCCATCAAGACGAAACCACCGATCATCACCTGCCACAGGCCAGAGACGACGGCGCCCTGAAACAAGGACGCGACGCCAAGCGCCATCAGGCAATACCCCACAACGGTGCCAGAGCGCGCCGCCGTGCGGGTCGCCGCCAGCACGTCGCCGGATCGGTGCCACAGATACGCCCGCAGCACGCGACCCCCGTCGAGCGGGAAGGCGGGAACCATATTGAACACGGCCAGCACCAGATTGATCACCGCCAGATAAGACAGCACCGACACCGTACTGGGCGCGATCCCCAACAGGCTGGCCGCATCGGCAAGAGCCCAGAACCCGAAGGCCAGCACAAACGACATCAGCGGGCCCGCAATGGCGATCCACAGCTCCGTCATGCCGGAGCTCGGCTCATCCTCCAGCTCTGCCACGCCGCCGAACAAAAACAGGGTGATCGACTTGATCGGCACACCCAGAGAGCGCGCCACGACCGAATGCGCCAATTCATGCAGCAGCAAGGATCCAAACAGCCCCAGCATCGCCGCCACTGCCATCGCAAGGTAGGCGCTTGCGGAATGGCCGGGCAGCGCGTCCGGGAAATACTGCTGAGACAAGCTCCAGGTGACCAGCGCCGCGATGATCAGCCAGCTTGGGTCGATCTTTATATCGAAACCGTTGATCGAGAAAAGCTTTACGGAGTTTGCGAACATGAGTGTATCCACCTTTGCGCCCAGCTTATCCGCCTCTGCGCGGGTGCGATTGACCTGCCTCAAATACCCTCAGCCGGGATGGAACAAGCCCCCGACGCCGTAGGCCAGAAGCGCCGCCGTGCCGCCGATCAAAAGCGTCTCCGCGCCGGATCGCCACCATTTCGCCAGCGACCAGCGGCTCTTGCCCGCGCCGATCAGAAAGAAGGTCAGCAGCGTGGCATAAACCGACAGCGCGAACGGATTTGGCAATCCGAAGACAAAAGGCACCAAAGGCACCGCGCCCGCCATCAGGAAGGCCGCGAATGTCGCGAGTGCGGCGCGGAGCGGCTTCGGGTCGTCCCGCGTCAGACCGTATTCATCGGTCAGCATCAAGCCGATCCAATTGTCTTTGTTCTGGGCGATCGCCTCGGTCGCCTGCTCCAGCACAGGGCCGGACAGGCCGCGCATCGAAAGGATCTGCCGCAGCTCTTCGCGCTCGCCGTCAGGATGGGTGGCGATGTGGCGTTCCTCGATCTGGATGATGCGCCTGCGGTCGTCCAGCTCGGCCTTGGTGCCGGAATAGTTGCTCGCCGCCATAGAAAACCCATCGGCCAGAATGTTGGCCAGACCAAGCGCCACGATAATACTGTGCGACAGCCCCGCACCTTCGACGCCTGCGACGATGGCAAAGGTCGTAACCGCCCCATCAATGCCGCCGTAAATCATATCCTTCAGCGGGCTGTAGGGCTGGCCGCCCGACAGGCGTCGGGTGATCTCTTCTGGGCTGTGCCCGTGTTCAATGCTCATGGCGCGAAAATAGCGGCAGGGCACGGGGCCCAATTGAGCGAAGTCAAAGCGCGAAAGCGCATTCCAGCTATGCCGTGGCGATGGACGTTCCCTCTACCACACTCTTTCAGAGCCTGATCGTCTTCGCCGCCTGCGCCCTTTCTGTCTGGATCGCAGGGGCGCGGCTGGCCTATCTCGCCGATGCACTGGCGGACCGCTACAAGCTGGCGAAGTCCCTGGTGGGGCTGCTTTTACTGTCTCTGGCGACGTCATTGCCCGAAGTGGCCACGACGCTCAGCGCCGCCGCGCAGCAAGCGCGCGATCTCGTTTTGAACAACCTTTTCGGCGGCATCGCGCTGCAGACCGCAATTCTGGCGATGTCGGATTTCTGGTCGCGTGGCCCGATCACGAACTACCCCCGCAAGGCCAACCACGCTTTGGAGGCGACGCTGCTGGTGCTGCTGCTCTCGGTGACCCTGATCATCACCAATCTTGGCGAGACCTTCGTGGTGGCGGGCGTCGGTCTGGGCAGCGTAGCCATCGCGGTGATCTATGGCGGCGCGATCTGGCTGCTGCGCCGCTACGATGACAGCAGCGACTGGGTGCCGGTCGATCTGCCCGACCCGGACCCGCTGGCCTTTCCCGCGCCCACAGGGCTCGGCCGTTCTGGCAATGCCGCGTTGATCTGGCAGGCTGGTGCCGCCTGCCTTGCCATTTTGGTGTTCGGATTGCTGCTGGTGCTGTTTGCGCAGCGGATTGCGGACCAATCGGGGTTGGGCACCGGGTTCATCGGCGTCACGCTTCTGGCCGCCGCGACCTCCTTGCCCGAGCTTACCACCAGCATCGCCGCCGTGCGCATCGGGGCCTATACGATGGCGATCTCCAATATCTTCGGCAGCAATCTGATCATGCTGGTGCTCGTCTTCCCGGCGGACATTCTGTTTCGGGCCGGGCCGATCCTGCAGGATACATCACGGACCGTCAGCCTCGCCTTGGCCTTCGGGCTGGCGGTGACGGCGATCTATCTCACGGGCCTGATCGTTCGCCGCAAGCCACGCCTGGGAGAGTTCGGGCTGGATTCCATACTGGTCCTCTTGACCTTCCTAGGCAGCCTCGGCGCCTATTACGTCGCGCGGTAGCGGGGCCGGGCGCAGGGCTTTCAGGACCTCCGGCGCCACGAGGATCGGCAGCGCAAAGGCACCGATGAACATCCATTCATTCAAGCCGATGGGAACCGTATGCAGCAACACCTGCAAGGGCGGCCAGTAGACCGCCAGCACCTGCGCGCCAAGCGTCACGACCAACGCGCCCAGCAGAAACGGATTGCTGAACCAGCCGATGCGCCAACAGGTCAGGTGCAGCGACCGGAACGCGAAGACGCTGACCTTCTCGAAGACGACCATGGCGGTGAAGGCCGTGGTGCGGGCAAGCTCGACGCCCTGATCCATCAGATGGAAAAAGATCCAAAGACTGGCGAGCCCGGTATAGCTGCCCAGCACCAGGATGGTCACAATCCCGCTTACCCCGAGGATCGGAGTTTCCTTGTCCCGCGGCGGCGCCTGCATCTGGTCCGGTTCGGATTTCTCCAGCCCCAGTGCGACGGCGGTGACGCCATCGGTCACGAGGTTCATCCAGAGGATCTGCGTGGCCAGAAAGACCAACGGGCCGCCAACGGCGATGTTGATCACCAGCGCGATGACCTCGCCCGCGTTCGAGGACAAAAGGTAGCGCACGAATTTCTGCACATTGGCGAATTGCCGCCGCCCCTCGCCAATGGCGCGCACGATGGTGGCGAAGTTGTCGTCGAGAAGCACCAGATCGGACGCATCCCGCGCCACATCCGTGCCCCTGATCCCCATGGACACACCGATATCGGCCTGCTTCAGGGCAGGGGCGTCGTTCACACCGTCGCCGGTCATCGCCACGATCTGCCCCTGCGCCTGAAGCGCCGAGACGATACGCATCTTCTGTTCGGGCTTGGTGCGCGCGAACAGGATGTCGCCCTGCAGAACCGCCTCCAGCTGTGCCTCGTCCAGCGCATCAAGCTCCGCACCGGTCAATTGCTGCGTGATACTCAGCGAAAGCTGCCCGGCGATCGCCTTGGCGGTGATCGGGCTGTCGCCGGTGATCATTACGACCCGGATGCCCGCGGACCTTGCCATCGCAATCGCATCGCGCACTTCGGCGCGCGGCGGATCGATGAGCCCGACCAGCCCGAGAAAGGTCATGTCTTTCTCTGAAATCTGGTGATCGGTCGCGGAGCGGCTCGCAAACCCCATGACCCGCAGCCCTTTTTCGGCCAGCTGCGTATAGGCGTCTTCGACGCTGCCGCGCTCCGTATCCGTGAGCGGGCGGATGCCGTCCTGCGTCATGATGTGGGTGCAGACCTCCAGCACCCGCTCCGGGGCACCTTTGGTCAGGATTTCGGCGGTGGTTTCGGATTGATACAGCACCGACATCCGCTTGCGCGCGCTGCTGAAGGGAAGCTCCGCCAGCAGATTGCGCTCCTCTGGCAGGTCGCACCAACCCTTGTAGCCCAGCGTGATCAGCGCCCCTTCGGTCGGCGCGCCGACCATGTGCCACGTGTCTCCGTCGCGCGTGAGATGCGCGTGGCTACAATAAAGCCCGGTCTTCAGCACCGCCCCGAGAACCGCGTCGTCTGCAGCCCGCACCCGCTGGCCCTGCCACGCGATGTGCCCGGCGGGATCGTACCCGGTGCCGGTCACCTCATACTGGCGATCAAGGGTCCAGATCCGCGTCGCCGTCATCTTGTTCTCGGTGAGCGTGCCGGTCTTGTCCGTGCAGATCACCGACGCGGCGCCCAGCGTCTCTACCGCTTGCAGCCGCCGGGCCAGTGCGTTCTGGCGCACCATCGCGGTGGCACCGAGCGCCAGCGTGATTGTCACGACGGCGGGCAGTCCTTCGGGGACCATGGCGACCGACAGGGACAGCCCGGTCATCACCATCTCATTCAGATCTCGCCCCAAAAGAATACCCAGCCCCGCAACGCCCGCCGCCACCAGAAGCGCGGCGATCCCGAGCTGGCGCGCAAGATGACCCAGCTTGTTTTGCAGATTGGTTGTCTTGGTCCCGACTGACCCGGTGAGATGCGCGATCTTGCCAAACTCGGTCGCCGCACCCGTCGCCGTCACCTGCGCCTCGGCACGGCCTGATGTGACGGAGGTGCCTGCGAAAACCTCCATCTCTTCTTCCTTGGCAATCGGCACGGATTCCCCGGTCAGAACGCTCTCGTCGACCGAAAGCTCCGCCGCGCGGCGCAGGGTGGCATCGGCGGAGATCTTGGTGCCCGGTGCGAGGATCAGGATGTCGCCTGGCACAATGTCTCTGGCCGCGATCACCTGTTCGCGCCCGTCGCGCAACACAAGCGCCTGGGGCGACAGCATCTCGCGCAGGGCGCTCAGTGCGGTTTCGGCCTTCCATTCCTGAACGAACCCGAGGCCTGCGTTCAGCAGCACGACCAAACCGATCGTCAGCGCATCGATCCGTTCGCCAAGGGCAAGCGCCACGGCGGCGGCGATGATTAAGATTAGGACAAGAAAGCTGGAGAACTGGCGCAGCAACACGCGCAGCGGCCCGGCCTGTTTGGCCTTGGGCAGCTCGTTCCAGCCATGCGTGCGGCGCGCGGCTGCGACATCAGTGGCCGTCAGGCCCGTTTGGAGACTTGTGTCAGCCATGGTGCACCTTATGCGCGAGGGGTTCATCTGCAGATATCAGCGACTGGCGGCACGAGGGATTGAGCCATGTCAAAGACAGCCCTGTCACGTGATTTATCATCCGCGCATATCAGCACACACCGGAGGACCAGAGATGGCAGAGAAGTCAACGAGCGCGGACACATCAAAGGCCAAAGATGCGTCCATCAACGCGGCCGCCCAGCTACAGGAGGCCGGGCTTGGCAACATACTGGGGGTGGGCACCGCCTGGATCGAGGCGGTCAGTGACATGAGCGCCGAATTGGCCCACTTCGTGGCCGAGCGGATCAAGGAGGACGTGAAAACCCAGCACGAAATCCTGCATTGCCGGAACGTGACCGACTTGCAGCATATTCAGGCGGATTTCATCCAGAAAGCGATTGATCAGTATCAGGCGGAGACCGGCAAGCTCATCGAGATGGGCAGCGACGCTTTTGCACCTAAAAAGGCTGACTAGCCCAAGACATAGCGACCCGGCGCGGCATCCAGAGTGACATCTGGGGCCGCGATTTTCACTTTTGCGCTGCTGTGGCGCTTGAGCCATTCCGCCCAGTGGGGCCACCACGACCCGTCCTGCGGGGCATGACGGTCGAACCATGCGGGCGCCGTGACATGCCCGTCGCCCTCCGATTTGTGACCGCAGCGGAAATGCCTGCCCTTGTGGCCCGGCTCCGACAGGATCCCGCCGTTATGCCCGCCATTCGTCAGAACAAAGGTCACATCCGTGTCGGTCAACAGCGCCAACCGGTAGACCGAGGTCCAGGGCGAGACATGATCCTGCTCGGTCGCGACGCAGTAGATATCGGGCCGAATGTCGCTCAGCGCGACGGCTTTCCCGTCCACCTTGAAGCGACCCTTCGCCAGATCGTTCTTCAGAAACAGCTGCCGCAGGTATTCCGTGTGCATGCGCGCGGGCATCCGCGTCGCGTCGGCATTCCAGGCCAGCAACGGGTTGTCCGGGGTCCGTTCGCCCAGCAGATAATGGCGGACCACACGGCTCCAGATCAGGTCGTTGGAGCGCAGCAGCTGGAACGCCCCCGCCATCTGATCGGCCTTCAGATATCCGCGCGTTGCCATGATATCCTCGAGAAACGCGACCTGGCTTTCGTTGATGAATAGCCCCAGCTCGCCGGGCTCGGAGAAGTCGACCTGCGCGGCCAGAAGACTGACGCTGGCAAGGCAGTCATCCCCGTCACGCGCCATCGCGGCAGACGCAATCGACAGCAGCGTCCCGCCCAGGCAATAGCCCGCCGCGTGCAGCTTGCGGTGCCCGCTTTGCTTGATGTGCTGGACCGCCGCGCGCACGCCTAGGTCTATGTAGTCCTGAATGGACAGCTCCGCGTCCGATGCGTCGGGGTTTTTCCACGACAGGATGAAAACCTCGAACCCCTGATCGCGCAGGTAGGCTACCAGCGAGCGTTGGGCCGTCAGATCGAGGATGTAGAACTTCATGATCCAGGCGGGCACGATCAGGATCGGCTCTGGATGGACCTTGGCCGTGGTGGGGCGATACCGGATCAGCTCCACCAGCTTGTTGCGCATCACCACGTCGCCGGGCGTGGGCGCCAGATCGGTGCCGACCGCATAACGATGCGATGTGCGCGGCTTCCGCGCCAGCAGGCGGTTGAAATCCTCGATCCAGTAGCGCGCGCCGCGCAGCAGGTTCATCCCGCGTTCTTCCCGCGTGCGGTCGCGGACCTGCGGGTTGGTGGCGGCATAATTGGCGGGCGAAAGCATATCGAGCCACTGGCGGGCCGCGAAATTGACAATGTTGGCGTGTTTCGGATCGACTCCATGCACATCGGTCGTCGCCGCATCCCACCAGTCCTGCGCCGCCAGAAAGCCCTGCGCCATGACATTGAACGGGTACGCGCGCCACGCGGGATCGGCGAACCGCGGGTCTGTCTGATCGTCGGCGTCCGGGCGATCCAACGCGCGCTTCATCAGCTCGGCCTGCTTTTCCGGAGAGCCGATCAGATGCAGCCACCAATCCATGTAAGCCGTCGCCAGCGCAGCCGGGGAGAGCCCGCCGGTCAGCTGGCCCAAAGCCGCATGCCATTGCGCATCAAGGCCGGGTGAGGCGTTGCCATCCTTTCTCATATCGAAGACCTTTCGATCAGGGATACTCCGCTCGATATCTCGTCGCTTGGGTGGGTCACGACCTGTTCACCGGGGGTCAGACCGCTCAGGATTTCGACCATCCGGTCATTGCGCTGACCAATCGTCACGATCCGCTGCTCGGCCAAGCCATCCTCCGCGACGAAGACCGCCCAGTCCTCTCCGACGCGGAACAGGGCACTGAGGGGGATCTGCAGCGCATCTTCCGCGCCCCACTCCACAATGCGCAGAAAGACCGAGAATCCATCGCTCAGGTTGGGCCGCGCGCCCGCGGGCGTGACCAGCTCGAAATAGGCATCGACCCGCTGCTCCTCGATCCCAAGCGCGGAGACCTTGGTGCGGGCTTTCGGGTCGATCCGGTCCAGCCTCGCCTGCAACACCTCGGAGCCGCCCCAGCGTTCGACATAGGCCAATGCGCCGGGGCGCAGGCGCACCGCATCATTGGACAAGATGTCCGCGACCAGCTCCAGCTTGGTGGGATCGCCGATGCTGACCAGCGGCGCGCCGATCGCGACGGGCCGCTCGCTGATCGCGGCGACCGACAGGACAACCCCATCGCTGGGCGCCTTCAGCTCGATGCAGCAGCTTTCGGCGGCTTCCTCCGTCCGGTCGGGCTGAAGCAGCGTCGCCCGGGCACGCTCGATCGCGCCATCGGCCATCTCAAGCCGCGCCTTGGCGGCCTCGATGCTTGCGCGCGCGACTGCGAGCCGCTGCGTGTCGTCCTCCAGCCGCGTCATCGACGCGACGCCGCGGGTGACCAGCGCCTGTGTTCGGTCAAACTGCGATTGCGCGAAGCGGGCCGTTTCTTCGGCCTGCTTCAGGTCGGCCTGGGCTACATGGCGCGAGGCGAGCGCTTCGTGCAGCGCCGCCTCCGCCTGCAATTGCGAGCGCGCATCCAGCAGCGCCGAGGAGGCGGGCCGCACAACCGCGACGACCGTCTCGCCCGCCCGCACCGAATCCCCTTCGGCGACCGGAGAGCGCAGGGCGGTGCCAGAGATCGGCGCTGCGACCTCGAACAGATCGCGCACCTGGCTGTGGCCATCGGCGTTGATCGTCACCTCCATCGGGCCCTGCGTGACCAAGGCCAGATCGACGGGCACGGGATCGGTGCGGAAGCTGACATAGGAAAGCCCTGCCAGAATGGCTACGCCAAGGCCGGACAGAACAAGCGTGCGGGTCGAATAGGACATCGTATCATTCCCTCGTTTTCATGACGGACACCAGATCAAGACGGTCGAGCCTGCGGCGCACGATCATCACGGAGACGAAGGCGGCCACCAGCACGACAAGGCTGGCGAGTGCGAATGTTGCGGGGTTCAGGACCAGCGGGATCGCGTATAGATCGCTGGAGAAACTGTTGGTCGTCAGCTGCGCGATCCACGCCCCGATCAGCCACCCAATGGGCTGCGCGAGCAGGGCGATCAGCATCATTTCTCCCATCAGAATATAGGACACCTCGCCCCGCCCGAACCCAAGGATGCGCAGGCTTGCCAGCTCGCGCGCGCGCTCGGACAACTGGATGCGCGCGGCGTTGTAGGTCACGCCGATGGTGATCAGCACGGCGATGCCGATATAGAGGGTGTTCATCACGACGATGTTTCGCTCGATCGTGTCCTGGAACGATTTGCGGTTCTCGTTCATCTCGACGATGCCGGTGATTTGCGGCGTTTGCTTAATCGCCGCGTGCAGCGCCTCGCTTTGCTGAGTATCGAGCGTGACATTGACGGTCGACACGCGCGGAGCCTGCCGAAACATCGCGTTCATCGTTTCAAAATCCATGTAGGCCCCAAGACCCAGATGCAGCTCCACAAGGCCGCTCACGTTCAGCTCGACCGTCTCGCGCCGTCCGCTGAGGAACTCGACCTCGATGCGCTCGCCGGCTTGCACATCAAGATGCCCCGCCAGCCGTTCCGACAGCACGATCCCCCCGGCGGGAACGTCCAGAAGGCGGCTGTCGGCGTCCAGCACGCGGCTGAGATCATTGCCAGGCCTGCGCGACTCGACCGCCACGCGCTTGCTCAGGTGGCCATGGCGCAGGATGGCCACGTGAAATTGCTGACTTTCGGCCTGCAGCACGCCGGGCAGGTGGCGCACGTCTTCGACGGCCGCCTCCGGCACGTCCCGGGCAAAGAGCAGCATCGCGTCCTGCCGGTTGGTCTGGTAGAACGCCAGATCGACGATCTCGTCGAGGGCGTCGTTGATGAAGGTCGCCGCGACGATGGAGGCCACGGCGAATGCCAACCCGAGCGAGGTCAGAAAGCTTCGCACTGGCCAGCGCAACAGCGAGCGCAAGATCATTACCGTGGATTGCGCCAGCCGCGCGCGTGCCATCGCCTCGTCGATGAAAGAGCGCTTGAAGCGGGGCGGGGCAGGGGGCTGCATCGCGATGGCGGGCGCCAGCCGTGCGGCCTTCAGGGCGGTCTGGGTGGCCCCAAGGCTGGTGGTCAAAAGCCCAGCCAACCCGGCGGCGGCATAGACCCAATAGGACACGCGGAAAATCACGTATGGGAAATTGAAGAACCCCGCATATTGCGTCGCAGTATCGCGCGCGAGGATCGTGCCAGCGACCCAGCCGACAGCGACGCCCACCACCGCGATCAGCCCGGCGAGCATCAGGTAGTGCAGGCAGACCTCGATATTTGAATAGCCGATGGCCTTGAGCAGGCCGATCTCGCTGCGCTCCAACGCGATGATCCGGCCCATCACCATGCTGACCAGAAAGGCGGAAATCCCGAAGAAGATCGGCGGCAGGATCGCAGCCATGCCCCTCAGCTGACTGATCTCGGCGTCCAGGAAAGCGTCCGACTGGTGTGTAGTGCGATCGTAGGCCCCAAGCCCGCCGAACGGCTCGAGGAGCGTGTCGAGCGCGTCGATCACGGGTGCGGTCTGCAATCCCGCCGTCAGGGAAAGCGACAGATCGTTGAACGCCCCGGTCATGTCATAGGCGGCCGCGGCGGCGCGTTCCGGCATCCAGATGATCCCGAAGGCGGCATTGTCGGGCATCATGGCGCCGGGCCCGATGGTGTAGATGAATTCCGGCGATAGAACGGTGCCGACAATCGTCAGCTCGCGCTTGTGGCCGCGCAGATTGGCGCTGAACCGGTCCCCCTCGACGAAGCCATGGGCCTCGGCGAACGGCGCATTCACCACGACCTCGCTGGTGCTGCGCGGATCGGGGAAGCGGCCAGAGACCAGCAGCGGCACATTCAGCACCGGATCGGAGTTTTCGGGATAGGACAGGATGTGACCCACCGACGTCCGGGTCCGCCCCGGGATATCAAGGATCGCATCGCCTGAGATCCGCGCCTCGACGCTCAGCACGCCTTCGATGTCAGCGATCTCGGACAGCAGCGACAGCGGCGCACGCGTCGCGGTGGCAAAGACATCGGCAAAACGGTTGCGTTCATAGTAGGCCGCGCGGGTTTCTGACAGCGCGTTATACATGCCCACGGAGGTCAAAAGGATCGCCACACCACAGGCCAGCACCAGCGCAATCGCCACCGCCTGTATCCAGAGCCGCTTGAAGTCGCGTAGAAGTTTGCGGTCGATTGCCTGCATCCCGCTCACCAAACGATCTCGGACGGGGCGAGGCGCGTTTCGTTGACGCGGGTCTCACTGATTTTGCCGTCCTGAAAGAAGATCACCCGATGCGCCATGCGCTGAATTTCAGCGTTATGGGTGATCACTACGGTCGTTGTGCCGAATCGCTCATTGATATCGCGCAGCACTTCGAGCACCTGCACCCCGGTGGTGCTGTCGAGCGCGCCGGTGGGCTCGTCACACAGCAAAATCTCCGGACGTTTGGCGATGGCGCGCGCGATGGCTACGCGCTGCTGCTCGCCGCCCGACAGCTCTGACGGGAAGTGGTCCATCCGCTTGCCCAGACCCACCAGTTCAAGCGCCTCTTCCGCGGGCATAGGGTCGGGCGCCACGTCGGTGACCAGCTGCACGTTCTCGCGCGCGGTCAGGCTGGGCACAAGATTGTAGAACTGGAACACGAAGCCCACGTGATCGCGGCGATAGGCCGTAAGGCTCCTGTCGGACATATCTGTCAGCTCGATCCCGTCGAACCAGACCCGCCCGTCCGTGCAGTGATCCAGACCGCCCAGGATGTTCAAAAGTGTCGACTTCCCGCTACCGGACGGGCCCAGCAGCACGGTCAACTCGCCTTTGAAAAGCTCCAGGTCGACGCCTGCGAGGGCAAAGACCTTGACCTCGCCGGTGTCGTAGACCTTGGTGATGCCTTGGGTTTTGAAGATGATTTCGGCCACGGCGTTCTCCTGCTGACACCTCCTTAACGGCGGGCGAGGGTGCGGGAATTGATCCTCCTCAAATCCGCGCGACGATTGCATGCCGTCTCTTTGACAAAGATCAAGGAACGCCCGTGGCCCGCGCGCTAAGACATGCTCGACAAGGAAGACAACATGCTCAAAGACCTCACATGGCGGCAGACATTCCCCGGGCTTGCGGGCCTGTCCGCGGCCGTCACCGACCTGCTTGATCGCAGCGCGGTGTCTGCGACCGTGAAGAAGGGGACGGTGATCTTCGGCCCCGGAAATCCGGCGGAAAACCTGTTGCTGCTCGTTTCCGGAACGGTGCGGGTGCAGCAGCTGTCCGAAGCAGGGCGCGAGATCGTGCTTTACCGCGTGCATGCGGGCGAAAGCTGTGTGCTGACGACGGCCTGCCTGTTGGCGTTCGAGGACTATTCCGCCGAAGGCATCGCGGAAACGGATGTCGAAGCGATCCTGATCCCGCGCGACGCGTTCGACGAATTGATGTCTGTCTCCAAGGAGTTCCGCGCTTTCGTGTTCGAGGCGTATTCGAAACGGATCACCGACCTGTTCATGGTCATCGAGGAGATCGCGTTCAAACGGATGGACATCCGCGTGGCGCAAAAGCTTCTCGAGTTGAAGGACGCGCAAGGCACGCTGCACCTGACGCATCAGCAACTGGCGGTGGAACTTGGCACCGCGCGCGAAGTGATCTCGCGCCAGTTGAAGGAATTTGAACGCCGCGGATGGGTGACCCTCAGCCGTGGCAATATCGAGCTGCGCGATGCCTCCGCCATCGGACGTTTGGCGGACGCCCCCTGACGACGATCTCTGAACCATCGCGCCAAAACCGAAGAAAGGATCTGGACATGACTGCAAATCTCGGAAATCCCGACCGCCTGATCAGAGCCATCCTTGGCATCGCGCTGATCTTCCTGCCCCTGCTCAACATCCCGCCGATCTGGTCCAGCGCCGCGCTGGCCTACGGCAGCATGGCAATCGGCCTGATCCTGGCTCTAACGGCGGTTCTGGGGTTCTGTCCCCTCTACCGCGTCGTCGGCTTGTCAACCTGCAAGCTCTAGGCCATGGAGACCTCTTTCACACCGCTTTCGTCCCTTGCGGGGGGCGTTCTGATCGGCCTCGCTGCGGTCTGCCTGATGTTGTTGCGCGGGCGGATACTGGGGGCGACGGGCATCCTTGCTGGCGCGATCTGGCCTGCCAGCCGCTACGACTGGACATGGCGCATCGCGATGCTGGCGGGCATGTTCACCGGGCCTTGGGTCTATCTGATGCTGACCGGCACGCTCCCCGCGATCGAGGTCCCGTCTTCTATGCCGCTTCTCGTGGTCGGCGGGGTCCTCGTAGGCATCGGCGTCACACTGGGCAGCGGCTGCACCTCGGGCCACGGGGTCTGCGGGATGGCGCGCCTCTCGCCCCGCTCTTTCGCGGCGACCGCGACCTTCATGCTGACAACCGGGCTGACGGTCTACCTCGTCCGCCATATATTGGGAGGCTAGGCCATGCGCACCCTTGTAACCTTCCTGATCGGCGCGCTGTTTGGCACCGGCATCGCGATGTCGGGCATGGCGAACCCCGCCAAGGTGATCAACTTCTTCGACATCGCGGGCAGCTGGGATCCCAGCCTTGCCTTCGTGATGGGCGGTGCCGTCATCGTCACGTATGTTGGGTACCGCTTGGTGCTGCGCAGGCCCAATCCGGTTTACGAGCCGGTCTTCGACATCCCCACGAACCGCCAGCTGGACGCGAAACTGTTCACGGGGGCCGGTATTTTCGGCGTGGGCTGGGGCATCGCGGGCTTCTGTCCCGGTGGCGCGCTGCCCGCCTTGGGCACGCTGGACAGCCGGGTGAGTATATTCTGTGCGGCCCTGATCGCGGGCATGGTTCTGACGCGGTTCGTGACGAACCGGGCACGGCTCCGCGCGCAACCGGCCGGGTAGAGCCCGCGCATGTTTTTCGCTCTGTTTGTGGGGTCGGCCATGATGATCGGCTCGCTGGGCATCTCGATCGCGCTGTTCAGCGTTGCCTCGCGCATGTTGCGCTGGCTCGATCATACCAAGGCGTTCGGCTATGCGCGGCTGCCGCTCTTCTTCGATCTGACGATCGCGGCGCTGTGGATCTTGCTGGTGCTGACCTCGTCGGTTTGGGGATGGGCGGCGCTCTATCTCTCGCTTGACCTTTTCGACGGTCTCGAGCCCGCGCTTTATTTCGCCATCGCGTCCTTCACGACGGTTGGCTACGGCGACGTGGTGCTGGAGCCCGGTTGGCGATTGCTGGCGGGCATGACAGCCACCCATGGCTTGCTGACATTCGGCCTGTTCACCGCATTTCTGGTGGAGGCGTTTAATTTCCCCACGCGCACGCGCCGGTCTTGACCGGGATCAATTCGTCCGACCGCGTGGACCGCTATCCTATCCAACAGCAACCGATTGAGGACCCAGATGACAGATCTTCCCCGTTTCAAAAAGCTGATCACGGATCGCCTTCAAGAGCTCGATGCGCGTGTGCACGAGGTCGATCACGAACTGGCCGAGCCGAAATCGGCGGATCTGAACGAGCAGGCCATCGACCTTGAAGATGACGAGGTTCTGGAAAGCCTTGGCGCTGCGGCGCAAAAGGAAATCGGGCTGCTCAGGTTGGCTTTGAAGCGCATTGCCGACGGCTCTTACGGGATATGCGCAAGCTGCGAAGAGCCCATCTCGGACGCGCGCCTCGAGGCCGTCCCCTACGCGCCGCTCTGCAAACGATGTGCGAAAGCCGGGTAAAGCCTGCGGGTGTGGCAAACACAAATCCCGACTACTCCTGAACAGTCTCGAGGTAATCGAGCAGAGCTTCGAGATCGGCCTCCACTCCTTTGCCTTCGAACCCGCCATCGGGATAGACATGGCGAAAGCCGGTCGTGCCGAATTCGGGCATCGCGGCCATCGGATCGTCGGTTTCCAGCAGTCCGAGAACGAAGCGCCGCACAAACTCGCGCGGGAAATACCCATCATTACGAGCGCGCAATCCGACTAGGTCAGGCGGCGGGAGCCCTAGGCCCAGTGATGCGGGCCCGCCGCCTTCGCCCCGCGCGCCATGGCACTGCGCGCATTCCTTGGCATAGACGGTTTTCCCGCGCGAGATCGAAACATCACGCCTCGTCGACGCCTGCGTGCAAGAGGTGAGAACCGCCGCGCCAATGCCTGCGATAACGAGATTTCTGAACTGCATGGGACTCTGTGCCTCGCGAGATTTCCAATACCATCTCTAAACACGGATCTGCCTATCCCAACTGACCTGTATCAAAGCTGCGGGCTAGCCCTTATAAGCTTTACATAATGTTGATTATGACGCGTTTTTTTCTGGGCAGAGGGCGCATCCCATTCATCGCGTAAACTGTCGATAAAACAGTGTTTTGCACTGCGCCGAAGCAGATGCCGAGCATTGAACGAGAAATCTCGTGGCTCTGCCCCCGACACCTTCAAAGTTGCGTTTAATCGACCCTACAGATGGCGATCCACGTCCATGCTTTGGTGAAGAATCCGAACTATGACGAGGCCGGTGGATCGGCGTTGGGCATAGATCATGTGCCGACCGACAGGAGCTCTGAGATAGCCCTTTCGGACCGCGACCGGGAATCCCGACTTGGCGTCGCTTGCCAGGGTTTCGAAAGCATTGATGATATCGTCGGTGTACTTTTCGGCTTGCGCCAGCGACCACTCTTTCGCCGTGTACAACCAGATCTCTTCGAGATCGTTTTCCGCCCGCGGCGAGAGCAGATAAGGCGATGTCATCAGGATTGATGCGTCTGACGCATCCTTGCCTGAAACGCATCGCGGTCAAATGCGCGCGGTTCGCCCGATTTTTCTCCCTCAATAAGCGCCGCTTTCAGCGCCTCGATCCTCGCTTCCTTTTCTTCAAGAAGGCGCAGGCCGGCCCTTACGACTTCGCTTGCGGAGCCATAACGCCCGTTGTCCACCTGACCTTCAATGAAACCTGCGAAGTGTTCACCAAGGGATATTGACGTATTCTTAGCCATCTCGCGCCTCCTGTTACCCATCTATACCAGATTTTGGTATTCTTCAAGATTACCGAACGGTCTGGCACGCGCCCCTGCCCTGACAGTTTCGGTCTGATCCCACAGGACGAATTGATTTTCGCGGCGTCGGTGCAAATCACCTCAAGGTATGCCTGGAAAAACGAGTTTTATCCTGGTATTTGCTGAATACGACCGCCTGGGGTCTGGGTTTCAGATCGAATTGCTCAGTCCAGTCAAGGGCAGTTACTTTTCCCTATTCGAGATCGACGAAAAACCCGAGCTGTATCCTCACCTAACCAATAATCCAGATGTCAGCAGGCTGACGTGGCCGTCGACGAAACGTGGCATGTCCAACGTCTCGATATCTTCGAAGGTGAGCCGCCAGATGGCGGCCATGATGACCGGCGCCATGAGAATTTTGACGTCGTAGTCCAACGCATCAGAGCGGACCTCGCCCTGAGCGATGCCGCGCGCTATCAGCTGGGACAGCATCGTCTGTGCGGCGCTCAAGATCGTGTCATGGTAAAACCGGGTCAGCTCTGGAAACTGACGACCTTCAGCGATCAGAACACGCAGCAGCACGACGGTGTCCTGGCCGACCAACCGGGCGTAAACCGAGGTCAAGACTTGCGAAAAGAGCTCCGCGAAGGGCAAATCTTCCGCTTGGGTCGAGGAATGCGCTTCTGCCACGACCGCCCCCACGCGAACGCGAAACGCCTCTTGGATCAACGCCTCTTTATCGTCGAAATACAAATAGAACGTTGAACGCGCGATCTGAGCGCGGGCCGCGATCGATCCAACGGACGTCGCCGAATAGCCTTTTTCGCCGAACTCCTGAACTGCAGCATTTATGATATCGCTGGGACGCGCGTCCTTGCGACGGCGTCGCTTGGTTTGTGTCATTTTGTGTCTCTCATTGAAACCTACCCACGTTAGTGACATATGTGTCATTAACTAGTCTCACAGGTTGATACTATGGCTATTGTCGAACAAGCCCAATCCCCCGACCTTCCACTCGCTGACAATGGGCTCGAGGCATCGTCACCAGCGGCATCCCCGAAACCAACGCTGCGCAAACTGGGCTTTCGCATCGTGCCATTGGTGATTTTCTCGATGTTTGTCGGGGGGATTTTGGGGATGTATTTTCAGCCCCCTGCCCTGCGGGCATTTTTCGCGACAACTGGGCTCGAGCCCGGCGCAGGCACCGAGACCCCTATCGCCGTCGCGCTGGAGCAGGTCCGCACCCAAGAAGAAGTCGCCGTTGTCAGCGAGGGCGACATCGTTGCATTGGGGCGCATCATTCCAGCGGGCGACGTGATCAACATAGCGACGCCATACGGCGCGGGCGACGCAAGGATCTACGCGCTTGAGGTCGGTGTCGGAGACATGGTCGAACGGGGCGATACACTTGCCATTCTCGACAATCGCATTGAACTTGAAAGTGCCATCGAGGTGGCAGAGGCCACCATCAAGGTGCGGGAGGCCACCTTGATGCAATCTCGTGAAACCGTGCGGGCAAGCCGGGCCGAGGCCGCGGCCAATCTGGAGCGGGCCGAAGCAACCGCCAATCAAACCGAGATTGAGCTGGCCCGCGCAACATCCCTGCTTGATCGCGGCGTAACGACCCGCGCCGACTTCGACGAGGTTGTCGCCCGCGCCACCGAGGCCGCCCGCGACGTCGAGCGCTACCGAGCCACACTATCGCGCTACAATGCGCTGTCGGGCACAGTCCAGGCAGACATTGCCGTGGCAGAAGCCAATCTTGAGGCTGCGCGCGTGGATCTGGCCCGGGCAGAGCGGGATCTCGAACGCAGCATAGTCCGCGCGCCGCAAGACGGCACCGTGCTGGACATCAACGCGCAGGTGGGCGAGCGGCCCGGCAATGACGGCATCCTCGATCTTGGCGACATCCGGCAAATGACCGTTGAGGCCGAAGTCTATCAGACCCTGATCGGCCGCGTCTCCATTGGCGATCCTGTAACCGTGACCGCCGCGGCTCTCGGCGACGCACTGACGGGCTCCGTGCAAGCCATAGGGCTGGAGATTGGCCGGCAATCAATCACCTCCGACGACCCGGCCGCCAATACCGACGCACGGGTCGTCGATGTGATCGTTAGGCTCGACGCGCCCTCGTCGGAAAAGGCGCGGCGCTACACCAACCTCGAGACCATCGTGCGGATCGATACGACCAGGTCCCAATGAGCCGCCTGCTGCAAAGTCTATTTGGGCGATTGCCCATCGGGTGGCTGCAGTTGTCGCATAGCAAAACCCGCTTTGCAGCCGCCATTGCCGGGGTCGCTTTTGCCACGCTGCTTGTGTTCATGCAGCTGGGCATCCTTGGCGCGTTGAACAGCTCGACCATTGCACCCTACGGGTTTTTCGAGGCGGACATCATGGTGTCCTCCGAGGATGCAAATACGTTGACTGATGGCAGCAACGTCGCCCGCAGCCGCCTGTTCCAGTCGCTTGGTGTGGCAGGTGTCGCCTCCGGTACCGAACTCTACATCGGAAATCTCGAGTTCCAACTCGCGGGCGGCAGCACCGCGACGCTGCAGACGTTCGGCCTGACCAACCAGGGCGCGGCCTTCGTGACACCGGACATCGCGGCACAGTTCGACCTGCTGATCCCCGAAAACACCGCTCTGATCGACACCGCCACGCGCGGGGTGTCGAAGGGGGCGTTCGACAGCTTGCGCGCAGGCAACCCGTTTCCGTTCGAAATCAAAGGCCAGACACTGACCGCCGTCGGCACGCTTGAGATGGGCGGCGGCTTTTCGGCGGACGGGACGCTTTTTGTGTCGGACCAAACCTTCCTGCGCTTCTTTCCAAACCGCAGCAGTGGCGCGCCCAACCACATATTGCTGAACGTCAGCGAGGGCGCGGCGGTCGAAGACGTGGTCGCATCCCTGCGCAAGGTCCTGCCAGCAGATGCGGTCAAGGTCCAATCGCTGGAGGCCGCCGCAAGCGCCGACCTCGCCTATCAGACCACAGAGCGGCCCACAGGTATCATCTTTGGCTTCGGGGTGCTGATCGGCATCATCGTGGGCATCGTGATCGTCTATCAGGTGCTGTCCACCGATGTCGCCGATCATCTCAGCGAATACGCGACATTCAAGGCGATGGGGTACGGTCAGCCCTTCTTTCTGGGCATCGTCTTCGAGGAGGCGCTGGTGCTCGCGATCTTCGGCTTCGTACCCGGGCTGGCGGTCTCGGTCCTGTTGTATATGGGGATGAGCGCCGCCACCGGCTTGCCGGTGGAGATGGACGGCGCGCGCATCATAAGCGTGTTCGTGGGAACCGTCGTGGCCTGTTCCCTATCTGGCGCCATTGCGACCCGTCGTCTGGCGGGCGCGGATCCAGCGGACCTGTTTTGATGGCCGAGACATCACCCATCATCGCATCCGGCCTCAACCACTTCTTTGGCACAGGAGAAGCGCGCAAACAGGCCATCTGGGACGTAAACCTCGAAATCGCGCCGGGAAAGCTGACCGTGTTGATGGGCCCGTCCGGGTCCGGCAAGACCACGGTACTGACGCTTATGGGCTGCCTGCGAGAGGTTCACGATGGCAGCGTCAGGCTGCTCGGAACGGAGCTGAACGGCGCGACGGAGGCGCAGTTCGTGGCGTTGCGTCGCCAGCTGGGGTTCATCTTTCAGGCCCATAATCTGCATGAAAGCCTGACCGCCACGCAAAATGTCTTGATGGGCCTGCAGGTGCACGGCCGCGGTGACCCCGGCAAGCAACTGGCCGCGGCGCATCACATGCTGTCGCTGCTTGGGCTGGCGGACCGGCTCGACTATTTGCCCGGCAATCTGTCTGGTGGGCAAAAGCAGCGGGTTGCGGTGGCGCGGGCTTTGGTCTCGAACCCCAAGGTGATCTTTGCCGACGAGCCGACGGCGGCGCTCGACAAGGAGTCCGGGCGAACCGTGGTCGAAATGCTCAAGGCGCTCGGCATTCAACGCAACACGACAACTGTCATGGTGACCCATGACAACCGCATCCTTGAACTGGCAGACCGGATCATCACGCTGGAGGAAGGCCGTGTGGTCAAGGACGTCATGCAGTCGTCGTCGCCCCTGCAACTTGTCGAGCCGTAAGAGCGATGGCCGCGGGGGCGCAGACGTTGTGGTGCAGCCGCATGCGCGCCGCAACGAGAGCCACAATTCGTCACAGAACCCTTCGTGATTGAACGCAGTGAGTGTGGTCCAATGAACAAAGCCACACGAGCTCCCGGACCAGGACATCAACCGGTTATGACTTCTGAGCGAAAGCAGATCCTGCTCGTCGAGGATGACGAGGATATCGCCGAAATGGTCACCAACGCCCTTGGGGCCGCGGGCTATTGTGCCTCTGCCGTGATGACCTCCGATGCGGTTCGCGCGCAACTTGCCGCAGCGCCGCCCGACCTTATCGTGCTTGATGTCATGCTGCCGGGCGACAACGGCTTTGATATCATCGATCAGGTCCGCACCACGCATAGCATGCCAATCATCATGCTCACCGCCCTGGCAGAGGTCGGCGACAAGGTAAACGCCTTGAAACTGGGCGCTGACGACTATCTGGCCAAACCCTTTAACACCCAGGAATTGCTGGCCCGGATCGAAGCGGTGCTGCGCCGGGCCCAACAGTTCCCGACGCACAACCGCGACGTCCTTTTGGAGTTTGACGGCTGGCAGCTTGATACTTTGTCGCGCCGGCTTGTGGACCCGAACGGCTCCCTCGTCTTGCTGACCAGCGCCGAGTTCGATCTGGTGCGCGTGTTGTGCGAACAGGCGGGTCAGGTGCTAAGCCGCGACAAACTGGTCTTGATCACCCAGCAGCGTCAGGTCGAGCCCTACGATCGCAGCATCGACACGCTGATCAGCCGCATCCGGCAAAAGATCGAACATGATCCAGCGCGCCCCGAGATCATCAAGACCGTGCGCAACGGTGGCTATGTCTTCGCGCTCAAGGTGCAGGAGGTCATACGATGATCGGCCGACTGCACAGCTTCAGGGCGTCCCTGGGGATCAGGACGCAAATCATCGTGCTTCTGGTGGGCACTCAGGTGCTCGCTCATGCCGTGACGCTGGGCTTTATGCTCCATCTGTCCAGCGAGCCGGATCGCCGGTCAGAGGTCATCCGCGACTTGTCGGACCCGATGCTCGTGGCCCTGCAATTGGTGGATGACGGTGCGCCCGGTTTTGAAAGGCTCGTTCAGATCGACCCCCGGTTCTCCCTCGCCGCCAGTGCCCCTGACGGAGCCCCCCTGCCCGAGGTCGACCGCCTGATTGCGCAGACAATTCCGACCGGCATCGCGGACACAGTGATCCCCTTCACGCTGGCCGAAGATGCAGGTTGGCCACCCGCGCCGCGCGTACAGCCCTTTGGTCTTGCCAGCCCGCTCGCGGATGGTCGCTGGCTGGTCTTCACCCCGCAGCCCGACCTGATCGCGCGCACGATGCCCAGGGTGGCCAGCCTGCTGGCTCTGAGCCTGCTGGCGTTGCCCCTGATGCTTCTGTCGATCTGGGCAGGCGGGTGGCTGGTCGCGCCCATTGTGCGGCTGTCGGCCGCGACAAACACCTTCGCGCGCGACATCTCCGCGCCAAGCATCCCGGAGGAAGGCGCGCTGGAGGTGCGGCAGGCGATCATCGCCTTCAACAAGATGCAGCAGGAATTGCGTCAGCTCATCGACGACCGGTCGCGAACACTTGCTTCCATCAGCCACGATATGCGCACGCCGCTGACCCGGTTGCGGTTGCGCCTTGAAACCATCGATCTCGCCGGTGAGGGCCATGCGTTCGAGCGGGACCTTTCAACGCTAGAGAAGATGATCGACGATGCGCTGAGCTTCATGCGCAGCGCTCACCACACGGTGTCGCTCGAAAGGACCGACCTGACCGCTCTGTGTCAAACCGTGGTGGACGGGTTCCTTGATCAGGGCCATCGCGTCTCGCTGCTCCGCTCGGACAGGGTTGTGGTCTGCTGCGACATCACGTTGACCATGCGCGTCCTCGACAACCTGCTCAGCAACGCCGCCAAGCATGCGGGCGAAGCCACGGTAATTGTCGGGACCGACGTGGCATCTGGCCGGGCAAAAGTAGTCATCGCCGACAAAGGCCCCGGTATTCCGCAAGATCTCATGGCGTTCGTGCAGCAGCCGTTCAATCGGCTTCCGGCGGTCGCGTCAGGGGACAACGCCGACAAGGGCGGTTTCGGGCTTGGCCTTGCGATCGCAGGCGAGTTGATGACCCGTCAATCGGGCTCCCTTGAGTTGTCCGCGAACGCTCCAAACGGTCTGAAAGCCACGTTGACCTTCGCACCCGAAGGCGCGCCGGCTTGAGCGACGAGCGCCCTCCATCTCCGCGCCTGAGCAAGCCTGAGCGATGGGTCATCGCTGCGCTTTTGATCATCGCCTTCCTGTCCGGCGTCTACGCGACGCGCGCTTTGATGTTTTGACGAGTGAGTGTGTCTCCCTGAAACCACCAGAAAGGACCACGACATGAAAGCTTCCCTCACAGTACAGTTGGCCGTTGCCTTCATTTGCATATCGCTCGCGGCACCTGCCTATGCCGATGTCGCGCGCATTGCGGACGGCAAACCCTGGAACGCCAATAACGGACAGGGCCGGTCCATGCAGATGACACTTGCCCCCGACGGGACCGGGCAGATGAAAATGGGAATGAGATCGCGCAAGGTCTCCTGGCGCGACGTTGACGGTGCACTGTGTCTCAACGGGCTTCGCGGGAGCGGCGAGCGATGCATGGCGATCCAGCCCATCGAAGGTGGCTACCGCGCACAGGCTGCTGACGGCGCCGTGCTGATCCTGACCCGTTGATCTGCCTCGAGGTCCAAGCTCATGCACCCGATAATTGAAACGCTCTCCCAAATCGCTGCCCGCGTGCCCGAAAGCTTTCTGGCGGCGGTTGCCATCAATGTGCCGCTGATCGCATTGGCATATTACGTCTTCTGGTATCTGCTCGCCGATCGCCTGAAGGCCTGGCGCATCCAACTGGTTCGCCGCGCAAACGCGGCCCAGTTCCGCCGTGAGTTGAAAAACAGCCTCTATGTGCTCTTCGTCAACGCGGTATTCGCGGCGGTCCTGACCTATTACGGAACGCAGGGGCTCACCGGCATCTATCTTGATGTTTCCGATCACCATTGGAGTGTCGCGGTTTTGACCTTCCCCGTCTTGCTGCTGTTTGACGACGCCTGGTTCTACTGGGTGCACCGCGCCCTGCATCACCCGGCCCTCTATCATCGCATTCACCATGAGCACCACAAAAGCCTCGATGTGAACCCGCTGACATCCCTGTCGTTTCACTGGGCGGAGCCGGTGCTGCTGACGCTCTGGATTGTGCCGGTTTCGCTGGTGTTTCCACTCTATGCGCCCGCGCTGGCAGTGCTGCAGATCTACGGATTTCTGGACAACCTCAAGTCGCATCTGGGCTACGAGGTTTACCCGCGCGGGCTGAACAAAAGCCTTCTGCGCTTTCTGACGTCCAGCACTTATCACAACCTGCACCACACCAAGTTCCGGGGGAACTACGGGGTCCATTTCCGGTTCTGGGACAGGTTCATGGGCACCGAGCTTGAGCAATACGAGACGCGGTACGATGAAATCCAAAAGGCCAAGCGCGATGGAAGGCCACTCCCGGCAGAATAAGCCTACCCTCTCATCATCTTGAACACATTGGGGTCGACGCTGGCCGCACAAAGGATGCCGCCCCAGAGCGCGCCCTGAATGCCCTGGCTGACCACATCCTGCCCGGACAGAAAGAGCCCATCGATCGGGGTCTTCGCCCGCAGCGCATCGCTCAACACCCGCTCCGGCGTTCCGTCCAGCCCATAAAAGCGGCCCTCGTGATGACCGGTGATCGCTTCGGTGGCCAACGGCGTCGAAAGCTCCTTCAGGACGACAAGTTCGGCCAGATCGGGAAATTTCGCGGCAAATAGCGCGAACATCTTGTCTTCCACCTTTTGTTTGAAGGCTTGGTAGTCCGCACCCCGCTCGCCTGAAGGCAAGCCGGCCCATTTCGCAACGGCACTCCAATCGGTCCAGGCAATGACTTCGCCCGCATGTTTTTGGTCTGGCCCCGGGTCATGCATCGGGTCCTTCAGGGAAGCGAATGAGACAAAGAACCCGGGCGGATCGCCGTCTGGCGCGTCGTCCCAAATGGCGTCTACCTCACGGCCCGGGTAGACCCAATGGTTGGACCGTGTGGCGCCCGCCCCCGTGATGTCGCCTTCAAATCCCAAGAACAGGCTGAAATGGGCGATGGAGGGAGGCAGCTCCAGAATTTCTTCGATCCAGTCCATGTCGCCAAATCCTATCGGCAGCAATGTGTTGACCGTCTCGCGCGCGCCGATGTTGGAGATAACCACGTCGGATTGAATGTCGTCCCCCTCGGATGTGCGCACTCCGATAACCTTGTCGCCTTCGGTCAGAAGTGTTTCGACCCTCACGCCGGTACGCGCCTCCCCACCCGCATCGGTGATTGTCGGGATCAGGTGGTCGGCAAACGCCTTGCCGCCGCCCTCCGGATACCACGCGCCGCTTTGCAAGTAGCATCCAAGGATCAGGGCATGCATGGCAAAGCTTGCCTTGTGGGGGCGCCCGCCGAAATCTCCCCATTGTGCGGTAAAGGCCGCGATGAGGTCCGGGTTTTGTGTGAGGCTTTCGGCGACCTCCTTGGTCGTGCGTTTGCACCATGTGTCGATCGCCCGGTGGTTCCACCAGTCGATCATATCGCCGACGAACTCTGGCATGGCGCGCGTGGACGCCAGTGTGTACATCGTTTCCCGTCCTTCCCGAAGTGCTTCGATCCACGCCTCGATGGCTTCCGCCTCCTCGGGAAAACGATCCTTCAGGTCGCGTTCCTGTGCCTCGAAGGGGCGCGACAGGGCAAGCGGTGGGGCATCGCCAAGATGCAGGTTGTCATAGACCGTCCCCATCGGTTCGAAGGCCATTGGCTCGTCCGTCAGCCAATCGAGCATCGCGCGCTCCCGGTCGTCCGGCGCAAGGCAGCCCAGATAGTGGATGCCTGCGTCCCAGGAGAAGCCATCACGCGAGAAGCTGTGCGTGAGACCGCCCAAGGTCTTGTACTGCTCCAGAAGCAGAACCTTGTGCCCCATTTTTGAAAGCGCGGCCGCGGCCGTCATACCGCCCATGCCGGAGCCGACTACGATGGCGTCCCAGTGATTGCGTTTTGGTTCGGTCATTTTGCGATCTCCCTAACGGGTGCTCTCTTTGCGGATGGCTATTGAAAGGCGATCTTTTCTGATGGCGCGGCTTTCAGGACCGCTCTCGCGCCTTGCCGATCTCCTTTTGGATCATCTGTTCTGTGACAGCGAACCGCCTTGGGAACACGAAAACGAACGCGGCATGAAGGGCCACGGCAATCCCCCAGCCCAGCATCGGCCAGTGGAACCAGATGGCGCCGGAGGACGTCATGAAATTGATGATCGCAAGTAGCAAAATGACCGCGGCATATACCGAATAATGCGTGTAGAAACTCATCTTGGCTTCAACCCGGTTCTTTGCTGATTGGTATTCGTCTGAATGCTCCATAGCCCCCTCGTCTCCGTTGCTTCAGGACCGGCTTTGACTAGCAGACCGGGGGACGTTCCCATTGAGCAAGATCAATGCCTCCACGGTGGTCAGGCGGTATCCGGGCTTAAACCGCCCATTTGGATGGAGGGATTTCAATGCCCGGCACGCCGAACCCGCTCAGTGAAATGGGCAATCTCGAACATGTGGTTGTTGCGCAGGACGAACGGCCCAACCCGTCGTTCAAGACAACCGCGCTCCCCGGATTCAAGAAGACCGTTCAGGGTCGTCGCGCCATTCGCAAATTCGATGGCGAACCGATACCCGATGAGGTGATGCGAGACTGTTTCGATGACGCGATCCTGGCCCCGAGCGCCTCAAATCTTCAGTGCTACGAGTTCTATTGGGTCCGGGATGCGCAAAAGAGAACGCGCCTGTCAGAGCTTTGTCTTGATCAGCCGGGGGCAGTGACGGCAGGAGAGCTGATCGTCGTAGTCTCGCGGGTCGATCTATGGCAATCGCACCTGAAGAAAATGTCCGACATCATGACAGACGGTGGCCGTAAGCCCTTCAAGGGGCCGGTCCGGGACTACTATGAAAACATCGTTCCCATGCTGATGAAGACGGATCGCTTTGGGTTCCACAATCTCAAACGCAGGCTGATGTTTTGGTATCGGGGCCGCAGCGAGCCGGTTGTGCACGAGCCGGTCACGCGGGCGGACCACCGCATTTACGGCCACATTCAAGCGAGCCTTGCCGCCGAGAACCTGATGCTGTCCCTGGCCGCGCATGGGTACGAATCCTGCCCGATGAGCGGGGTCGACAAGCCCGGTATCAGCACCTTGCTAGGCCTGAGTTCATCTGCGGAAGTCACGATGGTGATCGGTGCGGGGAAAGGAACGCCTGACGGTCTTTTGAGCCCACGCGCACGGCTGCCATTTCATGAGTTGGTGAAGGAAGTATAGCGCCCCTAGCAGGGCAGGTTTGTAAACCAACCGTACGGTGTGATTGGCTGCCCGTTGCTGCCATTCACTTCGTAGACAAATGTGATCTCATTTTCCTGAAACGCGAGCAACGCGGCGCGTTCATCGGATCCGCACAGCATGTTTCGGACGTTTTGATAGAGCTGACGTTCCTCGCCATTGGGCGAATTGTCTCGGACGCGGAACATCTCCGCAGAATTTTTTGCGCTGAACGTGAGATCAATGATACCGTCCCGCAGTTCCACACTTTCGAACCGGGAAAGGCGTGTCGGGACCGCTTGATCGAGATTTGCAGCAATATGGGCATAGGCCCGCTCTACCGCGGCATCATGGGCCTGCGGATCGTCGAGCCATCCCTGCATCAAGCGATATTGCACGAGGCGCGAAGCCTCACGCGTTGCCACGGCCACCCGTGACCACGCCTCGCCGTCTCCCCCAACCTCGACCATGCTGCGTTCGGTCAGCTCGAAGGCAAAAATCTCGATCTGTTGTGGCTCTTCGTCAACGACGAAGACACACGCCATGAAGCGATCGCCAGGCTTGGCCACCTCTGTAGACCAAATGCGCGCTTCGGCGACACAACGCTCGCGGGGATAGTCGATCGGTTGATGGTTTCGGTTGGCCCAGATCACGCCGATGACCGCAGGCGTGGCCTTCGAGATATCATACACGCGCGGTGCATCTTGACCCTCCTCGTCAAGCACGCGGCAAACGATGTATTCCTTATAGCCAGTCTGGTATCGCAGGCTCGGCGCCAGATTTTCCCCATTTATGGTCTGCAAGCAGCTGTTGCCGAGAACAGGGGTCACCTGTGGATTGTTCGGGGCATCGGAGCGCCAGTTGGCCAGCCAAAGCGGACCAAATCCGTCGTGAAAAGCATTGTAGTCGGAGGGATAGTGAAGATCGAAAACCGTCTCGACCCCGCTCGCACCAGTAAAGGTGATCCGGGCATCGAGTTGCCCCGCATAAGTGTATCCCTCGAGCGGACTGATGCTTGCCGTCGCCGTGACGCTGTGGTCCGGGACCGCGCTGCGGCCGACAACACCAGAAGAGACCTGTTGATATGCACGGTAGAGACCGCTCGTAGACACTTTTCCGGTCACCAGCAGGAAGCTCAATGTCAGCAGTGAGATCGAGACGATGAGATGGAGAAGTACCGAAATGCGCATGAAGCCCTCTGCCGTGGAATAGCGTTCTCTTAGAAAACGGGGCAAACGGGTCAGAAATAGGGCGATATAGCATTGATTTCCGACGGGCGCATGGGGCGGGCATTCATGCTTCTCGCTGAACCTGTCGGTTGGCGTCAGAGCTGCTGATCCCCACACCAGAGGCATCGGGTCTGGATGCGCTGTGCTTTCCAGCGTTCGCGCTGCAAGCGGCTCGTCACTTGCGCCAGTGTCTGCTTTCTTCAGCTAAAAACGGTCATGGTGCGCTACCCAAGTTCCATGGTCGCGATGGCGTGGAACGCTGCTGGATGAGCTTCAGGACACGCACCATTGAACATTCGGGCAGTTTCAAAAACCGGCTCGAAGCCACGTTCTTGGAGCAGTGCGCAAAGCGGTGAACTTTGCTGTTGCACGTCGACAAAGACCGGCTGGTCACCGTTTGCAAATGGATTTGATGCCAGCAAGGCCTGAGTATCAGCGTGCGAGGTCGCGTTCAGCGGTCCGATTTTGGTCCCCAAACCACAACGCCGGAAGGTCGCATATCCAGAAATCTCACCCCCGTGTGTCACAACCATAGTTTGTCGATTTCGCGAGGTGCTAAACCACGCCGTCGAAAATGCAGTGCGATCCATGCCGCAACATCTGGCGTCATAGACGATCAGTGCCTCGGTCTCATCAGGTGAAGCGGGCCGGACACTCGGGTCCAGTGCCGTACTGATCCATCCTTTATACCGCACGGTGCTGCCATGTTTCACAAAGCCTGACTTCTCATAATTCTCTTGCTGCTGAGGCACGCCGTCCAGACCGATGCTGCGGGTCCCGGCATGTGCAATGCCAGCACGCCAGACCTCCAGACCGTGACCTTGGCCGCGGTGATCGGGCTTGCACAGGTAGAGACCGAGAAAGGCAAAACGGGGGTCGTGATTGACGACAGAAATCGCGGCGACAGGTTCGCCGTCGACTGTTTTGATCAGAAAGCCTTGCGGATCGGCTGCAAGCATAGCCTCCGCATCGTCCAGCCCGGGATTCCACCCCTCCTCCGCTGCCCAGCCCAGAACCAACCGCAGATCTTCAAGGGTCATCGCGCGGATCGTCATGGGGAGAGCGCATCCTTGAGCGAAAGCGTGTGCGCGTTGCGTTCGCGCAGATCCAAGGCCGAATGCAGGTCGACCAGATGGCTCCGCATCAACTCCTCTGCCTGTTGTTCATTGTGATCGGCCAACGCCTGTAACAGCGCATAGTGCGCATGTTTTTCACACAGGGCGCTTTCGCGGCGCCAATACAGAGCGATGATCAGCGAGGACCGCGCGATCAGGGTCTCGATGAACCCGGTAATTGTTGCTTGCCCGGCGATCCGGGCAATTTCCGTGTGGAACAGACCGGACAGATAGAGCGCCCGCCCGGGATCATTTGCGTCAAGCGCTGCATGTTCGTCGTTGATGTGGCGCTCGAGCATCGTGATGTCGGCCGATGTCGCGTGTTTGGCCGCACTGCGGGCCGTGCGCGGTTCAAGCAGTTCGCGTGCCTCGAAAACCTCATGCGCTTCGGTGATTGAGGGGGATGCAACGGAAGCGCCTTTATTGCGTCTGATATCAACCAGTTTGATATGTGACAGGGTCTGCAAGGCCGCACGCACCACCGTGCGCGACACCCCATAAATCTCGGACAGCTCGTCTTCGCCCAGCCGTGTGCCCGGTGCGATCCTATGTTCGTGGATGGCCAGAGACAGCGCCTGCGAAATGCCGTCGCTCGTTGCGGGTGGTGCTGGTGTCGAATCTGCGGTTCGGGTCATATTCTTCCTTCCGCATCTCACATGGCAGAGCCATTTAGGGGCCTCAAGCCTTACATGTGTACGCAACCAACTCTTGTATTGTATACAATTTTGTGTTCAATTTTTCACCGCAAGGGGAATGAAGCGCAAAATTTTTGAGCAGAGCCATCAAAGGTTCTCTGACTTACGCCCGCCGAGATTGCTTTGCTGCCCGCCTGCTGACTTCAGTGGCATGACCTATCGGGGGAAGTATGAACGCGCCGATCAAAGAACTTGAGCTGGTATCTGTGACCAAGCGGTATGGCGCGACGGTTGCGGTCGATGCAATAAACCACAGGTTTCAACCCGGAGGGTACGCGTGCCTGCTGGGGCCTTCGGGCTGCGGGAAGTCGTCGACCCTGCGGATGATCGCGGGCCATGAAATTGTGTCTGAGGGATCCATCCTGCTGGGTGGTGCTGACATTTCCGACCTGCCACCTGCCAAGCGTGGCACGGCCATGATGTTTCAGAACTACGCGCTGTTTCCGCATCTGAGTGTTGCCGACAATGTTGCCTTCAGCCTCAAGATGCGTGGCGACGATAAGGCGGACCGGCTGAAAAAGGCCGGTGAAATGCTGGAGCTTGTGGACCTCAGCGCCCTCAGCGACAGGTTGCCGGATCAGCTGTCCGGCGGCCAGCAGCAACGTGTGGCCCTCGCGCGCGCCTTGATCACGCGGCCACAGGTCCTGCTGCTGGACGAGCCGCTTTCCGCCCTTGACCCGTTCCTGCGAATCCGCATGCGCGGGGAGTTGCGAAAGCTGCAGCGCGAGTTGGGCATCAGCTTTGTGCATGTGACCCACGGCCAGGACGAGGCATTGGCACTCGCAGACGAGATTGTCGTGATGAACAACGCCATCATCGAACAAGCCGGCACGGCGCGGGATGTGTTCAACGCGCCGAAAACGGCTTTCGTCGCTCAGTTCATCGGCGGGCATAACGTGATTGCACTGCCCGAAGGGCACTATGCCATTCGAACCGACGCTGTCGGCGTGCTGCAAAGCGAGACGGGCAAGCTGCAGGGCAACATATCCGCGGTAGAATACCAGGGCGCGCATGTATCCGTTTCGGCCCGCATTGCTGGCGATCAGGAGATCAGCGCGCTGATCCCCGAAGGCACCTTTTTCGACAACCCATTCAACCCAGGCGATCAGGTCGGTCTGATCTGGGACGACGCAAATCTGCACAAGCTTACGGCCTAGAAGTCATCTGACATGGAGAGAAAAGACATGACCAAAGTTTCAAGACGGAATGTTCTGAAGGGCGGCGCAGCCTTTGCCGCAGGAACGACGCTCGGCGCGCCGATGATCTGGGCGCAAAACATCAAAGATGTCACTTTGCGCCAGTTCGGCACCGGCGTGTCGAACCTCAATGACGTGGCCAACAAGGTGAAGGAAGACCTTGGCTTCACGCTGGAAATGACGGCGCTCGATTCCGACAGCGTAACCCAGCGTGCGGCCACGCAGCCCAACAGCTTTGACATTGCCGATATCGAATACTGGATCTGCAAGAAGGTCTGGCCGACCGGCAACCTGCAGGCGATGGATACGTCCAAGATCAAGAACTACGACAAGATCGTGGGCATCTTCCGCAATGGCAAGCTGACGCCGGAAAGCACCATCGCCCAAGGCACGGCTCCGCACACCGTGGGCTTCACCGAAGGCCCCGAGGGCAAGACCTTTGTCGACAACGAATCCGGCTGGATGACGCTGATCCCCACGATCTACAACGCCGACACGCTGGGCATCCGCCCCGACCTGATCGGCCGCCCGATCAACAACTGGTCAGAGCTGCTGAACCCCGAGTTCAAGGGCAAGGCGTCGATTTTGGACATCTCGTCGATCGGTATCATGGACATGGCGATGGTCGTCGAATCCATGGGCGAGTACAAATACCCCGACAAGGGCAACATGACCCGCGAAGAGATCGACCTGACCATGGCCATCTTCACCGAGGCCAAGAAGAACGGCCAGTTCCGCGCCTTCTGGAAGTCCTTCGACGAGAGCGTGAACCTGATGGCGTCTGGCGAGGTGGTGATCCAGTCCATGTGGTCGCCCGCGATCACGGCGGTGAAGTCCAAGGGTGTACCTTGCGTTTACCAGCCGCTCGAGGAAGGCTACCGCTCTTGGGGCGGCGGCATCGGCCTGTCAGCGTCGCTGAGCGGGTTGGAGCGTGACGCGGCCTACGAATACATCAACTGGTATCTCGATGGCTGGGTCGGCGGCTACCTGATGCGTCAGGGCTACTATTCCGCCGTGCCGGAAACCTCCAAGAACTACATGTCCGAAAACGAATGGGGCTACTGGTTCGAGGGCAAAGCAGCCACCGATACCATCACCTCTCCGACGGGCGATGCCCTGGCGCAAGCCGGCGAGACACGCGACGGCGGGTCCTTCCAGGACCGCATGGGCGCGGTTGCCTGTTGGAACGCGGTTATGGACGAAAACCAATACATGGTCCGCAAGTGGAACGAGTTCATCGCGGCCTAAAGACCACGGGGCGGGCGCCTCAGCGCCTGCCCCAAACCTGACTTGAAAAGACCTAAAGTGCTGAAAAATAAAACCTTTATTGGATGGCTCATGGCACTGCCGATCATGGCGGTGCTTGTGTTCTTTCTGGTCCTGCCCATCGTGATGATCGTCACGGTCAGCTTCTGGCAAGCCACCGAGTTTTCCATCATTCCCGCTTTCGACTTTGAGAACTACGAGTTTCTGTTCGGGTCAAACGTCACCTATCGCGTCTTTTTCAACACCTTCAAATACGCGTTTATCACTTGGGTCTTCACTCTCGGCATCGGCTTCACTGTTGCCTACTTTCTAGCCTTCCATGTGCGCAGCCTGACATGGCAGATCGTTCTGTTCCTGCTGTGCACGATCCCCTTCTGGACTTCCAACATCATCCGGATGATCTCTTGGATCCCGTTTCTGGGCCGAAACGGCATCGCCAATTCAACCCTGATCTCATGGGGCGTGATTGACGAGCCGCTGGACTGGCTGCTGTTTTCCGACTTCGCCGTAATCTTGGCCTTCGTGCATCTTTACACGCTGTTCATGGTGGTCCCGATCTTCAACACGATGATGCGTATCGACAAATCCCTGATCGAGGCGGCGCGGGATGCCGGGGCCTCCGGCGCGCAGATCTTGTGGAACGTCATCATCCCGCTCACCAAGCCCGGCATCATGATCGGCACCATTTTCGTGGTCACGCTGGTGATGGGCGATTTCATCACCGTGCGCTTCATGTCCGGCTCTCAATCGGCCAATGTCGGGCGTCTGATTTCAAACGACATCGCGCTGCTTGCCTATCCGTCGGCGTCCGCCACGGCCGTGGTGCTGTTGCTGACGGTACTGATCGTCATCGGCATCATGCTGCGCTTCGTCGACATCCGGAAGGAGCTATAGCATGGAGCCGCGCCCCCGCTCCTTCTACGTCCTCAGCGCCTTCTTTGCGCTTTTCTTGCTGTTCCTTTACGGCCCCACGATCACCATTGCGATCCTGTCGTTCCAAGGCCCCGGCGGCGGACTGACATTCCCCATGCGCGGCACCTCATTGCACTGGTTCCGCGACCTCTTCGAACAACAAGCCGTCGGTGACATCTGGGGCAGCTTCCGTCGCAGCTTCGCATTGGGGCTGATGGTGATGGTGACGACCGTGGTGCTATCCGTGATGGGCGGGCTTGCGTTCCGCAAGAAGTTCAGAGGCTCCAGTGTCCTGTTCTATTTGATCATCACCTCGCTGGTCATCCCCTCGATCCTGATCTCGCTGGGCGTCGGGCTCATCTTCTCCCAATCGGGGCTGGAGGTGCACTGGTCTACGTCCGGCTTCGGGTCGCAGCTGACTTGGACCTTACCCTTTGGCCTTTTGATCATGTTCGCCGTCTTTAATCGCTTTGATAAAAGCTACGAGGAAGCCGCTCGCGATCTGGGCGCAACCTCTTGGCAAACGCTGCGCCATGTGGTGCTGCCGATCATCGGGCCGTCCCTGATTGGCGTCGCATTGTTCGGCTTCACGCTGAGCTACGACGAATTCGCACGCACCCTGCTCACGGCAGGCAGCTACAACACGCTGCCGCTGGAAATCTTCGGCATGACGACCAACGTCACCACACCGGTCCTCTATGCCTTGGGCACTCTCACGACTGTGTTCTCATTGCTGATGATCGGCCTGTTCCTATCCCTCGCTCTGTGGAGCACCCGTCGCAAAGCGCGCGCAGGATCAGATGCAGGCAAGGGCATGCTATGATCGTTCTAATCAACCCGAACAGTACGGTTTCCATGACGCAAGCCATGCTGCGCACCGCCCGGGAAACGGTGCCGACGGCTGAGTTCGAAGGCTGGACATCCCATGATGGCCCCCCGGCAATTCAAGGCGAAGAAGATGGCAAACTGGCCGAAGCGCCGCTACTGGAATTGGTCGTGAAAGCCTCGGACCGGGGCGCGTCGGCGATAATCATCGGATGCTTCGACGACACGGCTCTTGATGCCGCGCGCGATCTTGCAAAATGCCCGGTGATTGGCATCGGGCAAGCGGCCTACCATCTTGCCGCCGTTGCTGGCAAACGCTTCTCCGTCGTCACGACACTTGATATCTCCGTGCCCGTTCTTGAGGCGAATATCAGATCGTATGGTCTGGCAGGCCAAGTTGGCAGGGTGCGGGCCAGCGGCGTCCCCGTTCTCGCGCTGGAGCAAGACGCCCATAGGGCCACCGATCAGATCGTCGCCGAGATTGGGAAGGCCGCACGCGAAGACGGCGTGCAATCCGTCGTGCTTGGATGCGGCGGCATGGTCGATATCAAGCACAAAAGCCCACAACCGTTCGGAATTCGCCTCATAGACGGGGTCCGCGCGGCTGCTGTTTTTGCAAGTGAGCTATGACGGGCCGGACTCGGGTGACTGTTCGTAAGCATTGAAGATGCGATCCGCTGCGGGTGTAACATTCTTACGGATTTGGTTGCAGGTATCGCGTACAAAACTGCCGCAGCGGGAATGCCTGTTATCGTTCCTGAAGCGCGAGCCGAACGCCAAGAGCGCAGAAGATGCTACCAACAACCTTGCCCTGCCACTTGAGAACAGTCGGATTGCGGCGGAGGAAGTTGCCCAGGCCACCTGCCGCGACTGAGTAGACAATTGTGCTGAAGAAGCCGATCAGCGCGAATACGATCCCAAGAACGGTAAGCTGCGCGACCACAAAGCCTCTTTCAGGGGCGACAAACTGAGGCAGAAACGCAAGGAAGAACAGCGCGGTCTTAGGGTTCAGTACTTCGGCAAGAATCGCCTGTCTGAAGGCGTGAGGTGCTGTGATAGGAACGCGACCCTGGGCAAGATCGACCGAATTTTTCTCAAAGATCGCCTTCAATCCAAGGTAAACCAGATACGCGGCCCCAAGAAATTTCACTATTGTAAAAAGCGTCGCAGACGCTGCGATGATGGCGGAGATACCGACCACCGCCATGATGGTGTGGAGGAAATCTCCTGCTGTGATACCAGCACCCGTTGCAATACCGACTTTCGTTCCAGAGGTGGTCGCTCGCGCAACCGTCAAGAGAGTCGCGGGTCCGGGAATGAAAACAAAGCCAAGAACGATCAACGAATAGGTTAGCAGTACGGTGGGATCGATCATTCTGTTTTCTCCAAAATTTCTCAAGCTTGCAGCAATCCACAAGCTGCGATGAATGACAAGCCCCGGAACCAGACGTTCGCTGCAACCTGACGAATGAGCAGGTTGGGCTCAGAGCCGACATATAAAGCTATCCAGCATCTGCCAAGCCGGGGCATCGGCCCTCGACGTTGACGACCCACGCCTAGCAATCGATTGAGCTGCACCATTCTGCGATGCAACCGGTCTAAGCTACCGTTGGCTTCGACATAATCTCCGCCCTACTTGCAAAGGATCAAACCGGGAATGTCCGTTCAATGATGGACGATGTTGAGACCCTCATCCTCAGTTGGCGGCACAAAGAGCGCCGTGAACCGTCGGAATTGTGCCTCGGTCGCCGCGAAGGCATGATGTCCCTCGGCATTGCGGGCGCGAAGGCGTTCCAGACAGACGGCGTCAGACACATCAAGGTAGTGCAATTGATGCCCCGCGTGACTGGCGCGCGCGACATCCAGCATCCATTTCCGCTGCGCCACAGTGTTGGCCGCGAAGTCCAAAACCACCGTTAGACCTGCAGTCAACAAGGCCGACACGTGCGGCACCATTGCCGTCCGCAACTTGGCCGAGCATCGCATGAAGTCGGCTCCGTCCTTCATCTGGTCGGCGAACAACGCACCCAGCCAGTCATCCTCAGAAATGACAATCGGGCCAGCGGACGCACCAAGCTTTGCGCACAGCGTCGATTTCCCGGCCGCGATTTTTCCGCAGACCATGTGGAGCATGGGGGACGTTTGCGCCATACCTGATCTCCAGTGTTCAAACTATCCAAACGGTCGCCCCACTATGGGAGCAACCGCCCGCATCACACCAGTTTCGTTTGCGACTGCGCAAGCCAGACAAGCCCAAAGAGCATCATCGCGGCGGCCAATGCACAGGCCAGCGTGCGGACCGTGTTCCACATGGTCCAGCGCGGCAGGTAGGTGCCGGTCCAGTAGTCGCGGGTCGCGTCTGCCGACAGCTCCATACCTGCAAGCGCCTCGTTCATCGGGACATTAAAGAATACCGTAACAGCGAAGCACCCGAACAGGTAGACCAGTGCGCCGAGCAGGATGAGCGTTCCCGGTGCACCGGCAAGGTTCATCGCGCTGTAGACGACGACGAATACCGACACGGCGGCCATACCGAGAAAAAGCGTCATGAACACCCAGCGAAACACCTCGCGATTGATGACTTGCATGGCTTCAACGCCACCATTTCCGCCGGTGCGGGAGAGCGAGCGCATGATGAAGTCAGAAAAGGCCAGGAACACACCACCAACGATCGCGTAGGCGAGAATGGAAAGCTGCAGCAGAACGAAAACGAAGGATGACATGATATTTCTCCTATTTTTAAGTGAGGGCGGTGGCAGGCACTGATGACGCGCCACCGCCGAGCTTCAGTGTCAGGCTTAAATGTCGGGAAGTGGCCCGCGTGCTGGGTTCGCGCGACGGCTGAACGCGACAACGCACAGCCCCGCAACGGCCAACTCGAAGAAGAGCGCACCGACGATGGGGCCCGAAGGCAAACCGTCGATGACCAACCCGATGATCCGGCCCGCCGGGAAGGCGAGGAAGACGATCAATGCCGCAGCCTTGGCCAGGGGTGTCATCGCGGAGCGCCAGATCCCGGCCAACATCAGGACACCGAATGAGGCGAGGCCTGCCGCTGGCGCGCGCAGTTCGCTCAAGAGGCTCGCGTCATCGCCGACAGTGATGCCGTAGCTGGCAAAGAACGCATGCGGCGCGGCCAGAATGAAGGCACCGATGCCGACAGCCGTCAGACCCGAGACTCCGAGGGCGATTTTTTCGAGAACAGTGATGGACATAATAGGTTCCTTTCGGATGAGAGAGCCAATCAGGCCGCGGCGTTCCAGACCCCAAGGGCGGCGGCCGCAGCTGCGAAATCGACAAAGTCGCGCGGCGCGCGACCAAGCGCGCGCTCCACGCCATCGGTCACATGCGCGTTGCGCCCATCGAGCGTCTCGCGCGCAATCGCCGTGAAGACGTCGGCGACGAAGTCACCCCCCGAAGCGGCAACATTGGTGTGGAACTCTTCAAACGTGATCGGCAGATGCTGGATCGGGCGACCTGTTGTGGCCGACAGCACCTTTGCCATCTCTGCGAAACTCATCATGCGCGGACCAGTCACCTCGTAAAATTCACCGGTGTGCCCGTCCTCTGTGAGTGCAGCGACAACGACATCTGCAATGTCATCGATGTCGATGATCGGCTCGGCGATATCGCCACCTGGCATGGGCAGAATCCCTGCGAGGATCGGATCACGCAGATAGCCTTCGCTGAAGTTCTGCGCGAACCACGCGGAACGCACCAGGGTGAAGGGTATGCCAGAGCCCTGCACGACCTCTTCGCCGAGACGCGCATGGTGCTCACCGCGGCCAGAGAGAAGCACAACGTGTTCAAGACCGCTGGCCGCTGCCACTTTGGTGAAGGCTTCGAGTTTCTCGACAGCGCCCGGGAAGGCCAAGTCGGGGAAAAATGTGACATAGGCCTTCGACACACCGCTCAAGGCGGGCGCCCAAGTGGCCGGGATTTCCCAATCAAACGGGATTGCCGAGTTGCGGGAACCGCGCCGAACAGGGACGCCCATTTTTTCAAGTTTCGCGACGACGCGTGATCCGGTCTTTCCAGTGGCGCCTGCGACAAGGATGGGTTGGGATTGCATGGGGTAACTCCTCTTTGAATGCGATGCTCAAGGGGTAGTCGGCCCCACGCGTCGCAGTATTGATCGCCGCTGCCAGGGTTTTGACCGATCGTGCCAACAGCGTCCTGTGACATACCGGTTTGGGGAAGCTATCATCGGATCATGCACATTTTTGGCGCAACGCACGGACCCCGATCATGGCCTATGTAACCACGCTCTTCGCGCGGAAGATGGTCGCTGCCGCCGGGACAGGCATCGACCAGAGAGCGACACTGGAACGCGCAGGTATTGACCCTGACGCGCCTTGGGACCCGAAAGTCATGATCCCCGCAACGACCTATTACGAGATGCTCGAAGCCATGGCGGAAGAGATCGACGTGACCGAGCTTCCGGTCCATGTCGGCGCATCCATGCGATGCGATGACTACGGAGCGCTTGGCCTTGCATGGAAAGCAGCGCCTTTCCTGAAGGCGTCCTGCTTACGGATTGAACGCTATGCCCGGGTCTGGACGGGTGTCGTGACCTACGAGCTTCGAGAGGAACCCCGCGGCATTCTCTTTATCCTGCACAGAGAGGGTGCACGGCGTTTGGGGCTGCGCCTTTCTAACGAGGCGACCCTCGCCAGCGCGGTCTCGTTGTCGCGGCAGGTCTGTCCGGTCCCTTTCAGCCCCATCGAAGTTCTCATTCAGCACAAGGGACCCAGGTCCAAGGCCTACCATGAGGCGTGGTTTGGATGCCCGGTCCATTTTGAGGCTGATCTTGATGCAGTCCTGATCTCCCATGAGGCCATGGAGCGGCCAAACATCCTCGGCGACGAAGGTATCTCAAGATACCTGATGTCAGACCTCGACACCGAGTTGACGAGGATCAAGACACCACCCACGGTTGTTGGCGAGGCAAGAAACGCGATTGCGCAGGCCCTGAGCGAGGGCACGCCGCGGGTGGCCGACATTGCCAAAGGCCTTGGCATGAGCGCCCGCTCCTTCCATCGCCGCCTCTCGGAACACGGTTTGAGTTTCCAGTCCCTCACCGAGGAAACCCGCCGTGAGCTGGCCGAAGGCTTGCTGCGCGATGAGCAGTATTCGCTGGCCGAGGTTGCGTTTCTCATCGGCTTTTCGGAGCAAAGTTCCTTCACACGTGCCTTCAAGCGATGGCTCGGCACGACGCCTGCCAGCTATCGCAAGGCAGAATTGATCAACGCCTCCAGCCCCGCGCAGATCAAACACTAAGGTCCGGAAAAGGCTTGGCAACACAGTGACCGAAACGGCCCAGACCTGCCGTTCAGCCGGTGTTACCATCGCTGCGGTGCGATCCGCAGAACTAGACATTCGCTGCAACGCCACAAGCTTGGGGTTAGTGAAAAGATACTTCGAGGGCATAATGCGCGCGCAATTCGGCTTGATCCCTGAAATTCTCAAACAGAAGCAGGACGCCGTCTTCCGAGATACTCTCGAACGAAGCAAACATAAGACAGCGTGGCTCCTCCGGAGTATCGGGGATCAGGTCGTCGAGTGCCGCGCGTGCCTCGTCGAGATGCTGCGGCTTTGGTCTGATAGTCGCGAACAAAAACAGGCCGCCCCCTTTCACCCACCTGCGGCCTCACCGCGATAGACTGGTTTCAGCATCTCGATCAACTTGGCCTGAATCGGGGCGACAGCTTCGTTGACCGCGCTCACTCCCATGTCATGTCCAACCTGGACGCGTATCGGCCGGGCGCCCGACATCTCGATCAACCGGCTGATCGATGCTGCCACGTTGTTGGCATCCGTCCCGCTCAGATCTGTTTCAAACATATGCCCGAACATGCCTAGAAGGCGGTCCCGACCTGCTGCAAGATCGCCATAGGCGTCCAGACGCTTAGTATCCTGAGGCGCGGGTGCCGTGCTCACCAGATCGGTACCGTGTCCGCTTGGCTCAATCAGAACACAGTCGATGCCAAAGGTCTCAAGCTCGTTGTGGAGCGCTTCGCCATAAGCCTCGACTGCCCACTTGCTGGCGCAGTAGATACCGAAATAAGGCATCCCGAATCGACCTGCAGATGAGCTGAGGTTGATCACCAAACCGGATTTCCTGGCGCGCATGCCTGGCAGTGCGGCCCGCGTCAATCGCATGATGCCATAGACGTTCACGTCAAAGACATCCTTTGCCTGGTCCATGGTGAATGCCTCGGTCAGACCAACAGGCATCACGCCAGCATTATTGATCAGCACATCAAGAGGTCCATTCGCCTCGATCTCGTCGATGGCTGTTTGGCAGGCTTGCTCGTCAGTTACGTCGAGTTCAAGCGGGATCAGATTGAGACCCTCCATCTGTGCCTTGGCCCGCATGTTGGACGCCGCGTCTTCGTTGCGGCCCGAAATGTCACGCATTCCGGCATAGACCTTATGGCCGCTTGCAGCCAGCGCTAGCGACGTCAGGCGCCCGATTCCGCGACTTGCGCCGGTGATGAGAATTGTTTGTGTATGTTTCATGTCAGACCTCATTGAGTGATGTTTGATTGATGGAAGTCGCGGTTGTCTTCGGCATCATGCCTGCGTCGGTAAAATCGCTTCAAAGATTGCGTCGCGTCCGAGATCGGGACTGGGCGGGTAGATCCATGATTCATTGATCTGCGCCTTCATGGCGGCACCTTCCACGCCCGACATGGCGATGGTCCTGTCCCAGTCTTGGGTGAACAGGGCGTTTGACGCGCCCAGGCTCAGACAGGTAGCGTAGTCGGGCTGCGCATAGGGCCGCAGGTCTTTTCCAAGCAGATCGAGCACGGCGTTCTGGCCAGCCGCTATGCCCATGGGCATCGCATGTTGGCACGACATCAGCGTATTGTGCGCGTCATGCGCAGCGGCGACCCCGATGTCACCAGCGGCAAACAGACCTGTTTCACCGATCACCTGCAGATTTTGGTCAAGCCGAAGCCGTCCGTCGCTTGCGTGAATGCCAATGTCCTTGGCCAAGGGGGAAGGCCGCAGGCCGGTCGCGAAAATAGCGGTTTGTGCATCGATTTTCCGACCTGACCGCAGTACGACCTGTTCTGCAGAGACGTTGGTCACGGACTCGCCGCCCAAGAACTGAATGTTGGCCTTTTCGAGCGCAGACTTGATGTCTTGGGTCAGGTTGGCCCCAAGCGATTGGCCTGCGACGTCTTGTTGATCAATCAGATAGATCGCAGCGTCAGATCCCAACCGGTCGCGCAGGGATGTCGCGATTTCTAGGCCGCTGAAGCTCGCCCCGATGACGACAAGCGTGGGTGCGCCAGGCGCTGTCTTGCCGAGCTTGGACACATGCGCATCCAGGCGCGCTGTCTGCTGGTACGCATCCACGTTAAACCCGTATTCCGCCGCGCCGGGTATGGGGGGGATCGCGACATGGCTGCCCATCGCGAGGATCAATCGATCAAAATCCATAGTGGCAGCCTGTTCAGTGCGCACCGCGGTGGGGGTGACGTCGGCAATCCCGATGTGTTCGAACCTGACGCCGATCGTCTCTAGCAGAGGCTGCAAGGGAACCAGCATTTCGGGTCGGGCCCCTTCATAGAGCCGCGGACGGATGCACAGGTCCGGGTCCTTCGAAACGAGCGTAATCGCGATGTTGTCTGCGTTTTGGCGGTACCGTGTGGCAGCGGCGGCCATTGCGGCCCAGAGACCGGCAAATCCGCCCCCAGCGATGAGGATTTTCGACATGTTAAGCTATCCTGTTGTTGCTGGTCGCAGAGGTAGCTCTTGCATTATCGTGAGTACACGATCACTTTTGTGACTCTGAATCGCAAGAATGAGAATGCAGATGCTTGATTGGGACGAGTACCACCTCTTGCTGCACGTCGCTCGGTTTGGGCGAATTCCCGAAGCGGCACAACATTTGAAGGTGACGTCATCCACCGTCTTTCGCCGCCTGGCCGCCATTGAGGGCAAGCTCAACATGCCCGTATTTCAGCGGGATGGCGGGCAGTACAGCCCAACAGAGGAAGGTGCGGCAATCGTGAACGCTGCTGAGAAGATGGAGCAGGAGACTGCCATTCTTGCCCGCCAGCTTTTCGGCAAAAGTCAGACCCTGTCGGGGTCTGTCAAGATAACGACGAGCGAAGTCCTGTCGTCATTTTTCGTCGCACGTCACGTGATGTCGATGGGGCAGGATCATCCGAATTTGAAAGTGCAGGTGGTGAGCAGTGACAGGATGCTGGACCTGTCGCGCCACGAGGCAGACGTCGCGCTCCGGCCCAAGAGGCTGTGTTCGAATGCGCTTTATGGGCGCAAGATTGCGACGATCCGGTGGGCGACGTATGTCGCGGACCAAAGCCGTCGCGATGAACAACTTCAGCTTGGGACATATATCGGTCACGCAGGCGATCCCCACCTGGCGGAGCATTTCGGGTCAACCGCGTTTGACCCGAATGCCACCGAGGGTCCGCAATTTTTTGCAAGTTCCCTGATCCTGCGTGCAGCCATGTGCGCACAGGGGGGCCACGCCGCTGCGCTGCCGATGATCCTGGGAGAAGTCTGGCCGGGCCTGCGCCGTGTTGGCGGGCCGCTTGATGCCCCGCTCGGGGATCTATGGATCGTTTGCCACAATGACATGCGGCGCAATCGGCGTGTCAGGGCCGTGTTCGATGCGATGATTGAAGGTGCCCGCGCTGACAGGGCCCTTTTTGAGGGACCGCAATGGGCTGACAAGGCAACCTGACCTGCAGAACGCATGCGCATGTATGGGGCGGATCGGGGTCGTTGTGGCCGAGCATGGGTGTTGATCGCGTGTTGATACCCGGTTCTATCCGCACACTATGATCCTGTAGGCCTCGGGAACTTGGCATGCATCGGGACGTGCTCCAAATCCGACGCCCACTTTGGCAGTTCAGAGGCGAATATTCTGATCCGTTCGGCAACTTGGGCAGGTTCTTTCAGGATGCCGGCTGGCACGATCATTTTGGTCCCGTCACTGCTGGCCCAGGGTACACCTGACCCGCAGACCCGGCAAAACGACTTGGAAATGTCGCGCGCAGGCACCTGATATCTGACGATCTCTGCCGTGCCGGTGAGCCAGACAAACCCTTCGGCACCAACGAACAGGTTGGATGCAAACGCCGATCCCGTAATTTGGCGACACTGATCACAGCTGCAAAAAAACAGCTTGTCGAACGCGCTGGCGACTTCGAAGGAGACGGCTCCGCACAGGCAGGTGCCGGTTATTCTAGGCTGTTCAGGTTTGGTCATCTGTCTACCTTTCTTGTTGTCGCACGCCGCATGGTTTGGTGAGTGGAGCCCATTTGTCGCTGTCCCGAATTGATATGGTGGTTTGTCTTCTTTCATCCCTTGAGAGCCTCATTTCACGGGGGCTTCAAAGACGGCTGGATTGAAGGGAGATGCGTCGATGAATTCGGCTGAAAAGGATGACCCCATTAATGAAACCACATATTTTCTGGGGCGGAACGTCCACCACCGGCCCGTATCCACCGAGGCTGGCATGTCGCCCCTGGCATCCAGGTCGAGTTCGACATCACCGGTCAGTTGAAGCATCCGGTTCGTTTCGAAGTCGACGAAGACGAGGCCCGCGCCTGAATGGAGCAGGAAGTTTCCCAGCGTGCTGAACATCGAGTTCCCGTGGTAGTCCGGGATGAGAAGTGTCTGACCCTGCGTCCGGATGAAACCGGGATTGCCACCGCGATGAGAGACATCCGCCGACCCATCTGCCGCGGTGCTGGCCACGAAAAACATGTCGGCCTTGGTGATCCAATCCCAAGCATACTTCGGCAGAGTTGTACCGGTCTCAACGCGGTGCGGGTCTGTTGGCGCGTCCGTTGTCGTCAAACGCCATGCCTGAATGTATTTGGGGCAGTTGGGATAGGCTTGGTCGACAGACAAGGTCAGTTCTTGGCTCGACGTCGCGGCAATGCGGCCATTGACCCGCAACCGCTTGCGGGTCGAAAGGTCAATGAAAAGCAGACCAACGTGGTTTCCGATACTCAGGTCGAGTTGCCGATCCAGCAGCCCACCCTGGCCGAGGGGTAACGTGAGCGATGTACCGCCCCGGCCGACAGTCGCGAAGCCAGCGGTCCCCACAACAAACTCCGCCCAGATATCGCCACTAGCGGAGGTGCCACCGACGACGCAGTACGACTGTGCTGCGACGAAGGGGGTGACGCGATCCGGGATCGACGGCCATATCAATTTTGAATTTGCGGCAGCAACCTCGCGGACGCCAACCGTTTGCTGAATTGCCAGTTCGCCAGAATGAAACATCTTTCACCTGCCCTTTGTGAGTATGGGTCAGTGCACCGCCTGACTGGCGGTGCACTGGGGTTTTGGCGTGCTCAAAAAGTGACGAGCCGGTATCCTTCATCAAGATAGCGAGACAGGTCGATGACGCCTGAGGTTCCCGGGATCGCTTTTTCAGCGACGAGGGCAACGTCTGTGGATTGAACGTCTTCCGTCGCACCAAAGACATCGGCGCATCCTTGGCAGGCCCCCACTACCGTGTCCGCGACCGCAGTGTAGAGAGCGTTGGCAGGGTGGTCGGGCGTGACCAGCTCGCGCACCCAGCGCACGCCGGTGCCCTGAAAGATAAGGGCGACGTCCTGTTTCTTTTCCTTGAGTTCATAGGCCAGAAACATCGCGTTGAAGACACGGCCAAGCGCCTCTTCGGAGTTTGCCTTTGGGTCTGAATAGATAACGATTGCAGTTTTTGACATGAGGTATTCCAGTTTTGGCTTGTGTTTACCGAACGATCGTTCGAAAATTGGATAACGAGGGCATGAATTGCTGGCAACTATATTTTACCGTTCGTTCGGTAACGTCATGGTGATCTGGAGGATCTGAACGTGGGACGACGATCAAGCATTGGGGAAAAGGACCTGATTGAAGCCCTGTCGCGCGTCTTTCGTGACACAGGCTACGAAGGGGCGACGCTGTCATCCCTGTCGCAGGAAACCGGCCTTCAGCGCGCCAGCCTTTACCATCGGTTTCCCGGCGGGAAAGAGCAGATGGCACAGGAAGTCCTTGCCGCCACCGAAAGCTGGCTGAGGGAAAACATCTTTGAGCCGCTGAAGTGCGACGGTTCGGTAGATCAACGTTTGCAATCACTGATCCGGAAGCTGGATGAGCTTTACTCAAGTGGCAAACAAGCCTGCATTCTGAACATGCTAAGTTCTGCCCGCGATCATGACAGTCCCTTTGCGGAACCGATCAAAAGGATCTTCGATGCCCTGATTGATGCGCTTGCCGCCCTCGCTGAGGAACGGGAGTTTGAGGAGGCCGACGCAAGGGACCGGGCCGAACGCGCGGTCATACTGCTGCATGGCAGTCTGGTTTTGTCGCGGGGGACCGGGACGCAGAGGCCCTTTGAACGGTTTCTCGAGACGCTGCCTGATGAACTGCTTGGGCACAGATGACGCAGGGTCGACGCCCGCGAACAACTTCATCATATGGGTTAGGTCGCTGAGTCATATCGCGAAGCTGCCGACATCTGGCGCACATTGGGAATGAGCCGTACTGCGGTCAGCCAGCTGAGTATCGTGGCGCAAAGCATGACAGTCGGGAAAGACAGGTCCGCCAGAATGCTTGCCAATCCAGCAGCGCTGGCCGCCCCGAGCGCACCCCCCGACATTTGCAGGAACCCCTGCATCGCCGCCGCCACGCCCGCCTTTTGCGGGAACCGCTGGAGGGCGGCCGCGATGGATGCGGGCAACATTATCCCCAGCCCCGTGACATGTACCACCATCGCGCCGTTGATCAGGAACTTGTTCAACATCCCAAACGCAGGCGGCGCGAAAAGCAGGACAGCCCCTGCCAGCATGATGCTCATCCCGAGCAAAGACATCGATCGTGGTTCAGCGGTGGCGGCGACTTTCCTTGTTATGATCCCACCGATGACAAATCCTGAAACAGCGATGGGCGAATAGAGGCCAAACTCAATCGGAGAAATCCCCAAGGTCCCGATCAAAACCGCCGGGGCACCCGAAAAGAAAGCTGACATCGAAGCAAAAGCGCAGGCGACGGCCAATGCGTTTGGCCAGAAGACAGGATCGCGCAGGATGGCGGCGTATTCCGCAACTTCCGAGCGCGGTGCCACATGCCGACGGGTCGCCAAGGTTTCCGGCAGCGCCCGCGAGACGATCACCACAAGAGCCAGACCCAGCGCGCCGGTGATCGAGAACGCTGCCCGCCATCCGAGCATCTGTTCGACCACACCGCCTATCAGCGGCGTGAGCCCGGGAACCAGCGCGAAAGCAATCGTGACAGCCGCTAGGACACGGGCCAGTTCGACCCCTTCGAAACTGTCGCGCGTTGTGGCCCGGGACACCACGATCCCCGCGGCGGCACCAGATCCCTGCACGATCCTGCCAATGAGCAGGTTCGAGTAATCGACCGCAGTATTGCACAGGAAGGTTCCGAGCAAAAAAACGGTCAGGCCAATCATCAAAATGGGCTTGCGCCCGTATCGGTCCGACAGCGGACCGATCACTAGCTGCATAATGGCAAATGCGCAAAGGAACACCGCGAGCGTCGCCTGACTTGCGCCAGGCGACACCCCGAGGTCATGGGCCACGCTGGGCAAAGATGGCGTGTAGATGTTGGATGCAAACTGCCCGACTGCGGCCATCCCAGCCAAAAGCAGGATGGTCGATGTCGTGGCCACAAGCTTGCGCTGGTGGAATTGTCCGAAAGGATGGTCGAAGGACATCTGAGCCTCCTGCTTGTTCAACTTGAAGATTGTCAGCGGCTGGCAGGTGCCCGCGTTTGCGCGCACCTGCGTTTTCGGCCTGATGGCCCTGCCCGCCCCGGGTCAGGACACCTGTGAGGCCACAGTCATCCGTTCGGACCGCCGCTCCGCCCGGAGTTTGCTGATCGAAAGGAAGTGGAACCCAAGAAAGATCGGGACAAAGAACGCCGGGAACAGCGCCAGGGGATGGTCGTTGACGATGTTCGGCGCATCATGGGACAGCAGATGGGCGAAGCCTTCCGAGGTCATGATCCCAAGCGCCACGGCGAAGACGAAGTCCAATATCCCGATGATGTTAGCCCGCATCAGCAGTTTTCTGGCGTTCGGTGCGTCGTTCGCCAAGGCTTTGCTGGCCTGCCATCCCGCGAGGCCGGCCCATATGTCGCCCAGCCCTGCGGGCAGCGCGAATTCTGCCGGAATGCTTCCCCCGAGCCACCCGATCAGAAAGACGCCGCCCATGATGCGGGGGATTTGAAAGGCGGCGAGCGCGGCCATCGGCGTGGCCATCGTAATGCGTCGTCCCAGCGGTGTGATCCAAGCGAGCCCCCAGACAATCACAGCGCCACCGAACAGGAACGCAAGCACGATTGGCGGGTCCTGAAGGGTCGGCGGTACGTTCAGCACGTTGGATTCAGAGGGCGGCACCACGATGGCGAACCAAAGCCCGAACAGGAACGCCGCCACTGTGACCGTCACACCGGTCTGCCCAGCCGTGAGGTTTGCCCGGCTTACGCCGATCATCATGATTGCAAATGCAATCAGCGGCAGTGCGACAGCAAAGGTGCGCACGTAGAAAATTAGAAAGTCTGTCATGTCTCTTCTCTCAGGTTGTGGTGGATAAATTCGAAGTTTGACGTCGAAGTTGGAACCGCTGTTGAGCGGATGTTGGGATGCCCCGGAAACGCCCGACGCGTTGTGTGGAACTGTCAGGACCCCTGACACCGCCCCCTACGGTGGTCCAAGGCCGCACGCTTTTTCTTGAAGATCGGCGCGCTGCGTCTCTGTCATCTCTTTCATCCTCATATTTTAGCGTATGATTGTACTCTTAATTTATAGATGTTATACGACCTCTATAATGTCAATCCCCGGGAGGCAGGTGCATGCCGAGAATGTCGGAAGCCGAAAAACAAAAGAGCCATGAACGGATCATAGATGCGGCAGCGCGGCTGTTTCGGAAGAACGGCATCAGCGCCACCAGCGTATCGGACGTAATGCAAGCAGCGGGACTTACGCAGGGCGGATTCTATCGCCACTTCGCTTCGAAGGAAGACCTTGTCGCCGCAGCGTTTGAGCGGTCTGCCGATGAGCTTTTGTACAAGGCGGAAGGGGGGACCGCAGGTGAAAAGCGCGCAGACTACATCGCAAAATATCTCTCAACCGGTCATGTGGCAGACCCCGGGCAAGGCTGCCCGTTCGCCGCGAACGGATCAGAGGTGACACGGCTCGGAGATTGTGTTCGGTCGGAAGCATCAGATGCGATCAAGCGGATCTCTGCCATGCTCAACAGTACAGAGGACAAGACCGCAGATGATGGCGTTGCAACCCTGGCGCTTTTGGTGGGGACGATAACACTTGCCCGGCTGGCTCAGTCCGACGCAGAAGCGACGCAGATTGTCGAGGCCGGCAAAGTCGCAATCAATCGACTGAACGAAGCCCCCCTAGGGTAAAATCTTGCCGCCCGTCGTGGCAACACCACAAACAGCAGGAACCGGGTCGAACGAGACGCCCTTGAACTCTATTCTCGGCAAAGAACGGAGGACTTCGATGCGCTACCAGTTCGAAGCAATGCCATCGTCGGTGGCAAATTGGCACCGCCAGAACCGGCAAGATGAGATGGGAAACAGAATTCTGATTTTTCAGGATGGTGGTTCGTATCCCTGCCGCCACTGCCTGAAAGAAGCGGGTAAAGAGGATGGTGCCTTGCTCTTTTCTTACCGGCTCCCCCTGCCCGACAGCGTCTATGCCCAGCCAACGGCTGTGTTCCTGTGCAAGAGCGATTGCACGCGTCACGTCGGCGGGAAAAGCGTGCCCGAAATAGTAAGAAACAGGTTCGTAGCCCTGCGCGCCTTTCACGCGAACGGGCTTATGGACTACGCGATGAACACCTTGTCCAACGGGGAGGACGTCGGCGTCGAAATCGAGCGCATTCTGGCGAACAACGAGATTGCATACATCAATATCCATACAGCACTGGCCGGGTGCATGTTGTGCGCGGTACGCCGAAATTAATTCGCGACGATGCGTGTTTCCAATTCAACGAGAAGCAGGCCTTTGAAAGCAGGCTGATCATCCTTTGCCCATAAAGGCGTATGCGTCAAAAGAGGCTACGTGAGTAGCGCTTCACACGCAAATCACCGGCGTGCTACTATTGTAAGCCAATACCACATATTTGCTTCAGAAATACTCGTAGTCGTTTTCCTATCTCAAGTGGCTGTTGCTGTTTTAACCATTCTACACGCGTTTTTTCACGGCCCTTACCTGCCGTTGGCCGACCGATCAGGATACTGCACTCGCAGCCCGCCTAGCGGTCATTCGCTGTAAGCGCGAAGTCTCGAAGTCTACGAATGGGAGAATTGCGGGACGAAGCACCATTTCGCTGCGGCTGCGCCAATGGCGGCTTTCAGTTTGGGATCTTCGGCGAAAACTTCGAGCGTTGAAGGAGCCTTTGACCTTTTGAAACTCCAACACAAGTGCGGGCATTTTCGAATTTCTTCGCGTCAGAAGCCGCAGAAAGTCTTGGGAAAATCTCTCGTAATTCCTGCTGTATGCCAAAGTCGACGCTGTTCACCGCGACGGGTCCCGGGAAAAAACTCTCTGTAGGGCACCCTTCCGCAAAAATGATCTCATGCTGGTCGAAAACCAGGTGTGTATATTCGACGTCTCGGCACCCCAATCTTTGCCGTACACCGCGCAATTTCAAAAGGCCTTTGGCGGCGACAAGCGCTTCAGGCAAACCCAACGCCTTGGTCAACGCCGGATCGGCGACAAGCACACGGTGTTGCGGTGAAACGCACAGAGTGCGTTTCGGGCAGCCTTGTCCCAGCGTAGCAGCCTTGATTTCTATTGGTTTGTGTTTGTCCGGAAATGCTGGGAACGTGAGCCGTCGTGTTGACTAGATCGCCTTTACGCAGGTTTTCGACGGGTGTCTCTCCCTGTGGCGTCAAGATCAGCGTTCCCGCCGCAAAGCAAACGACGCCCTCGTTGGAAAAGCTGCTGTAGCTGGTCGAATTCGGAGTGGTGACACTTGTGACCGTATATTCAACGCCCAGTTCTGGAGCCGGATCATGGAAAATGTAGTAATAGGAGTTGCTGGACGCGATGAAGATTTCTGTCATGCGGTAGGTATTGGTGCCGTCGGTCAGGGTGATCTGATCGCGCGGCTGAACCTGACCGGATGCTTCGGGATTGCCGAATTCGTCGGTGACGACCACTGTCTGGTTAGAATCCTCATCATCCCGGTCGTCGGTTCCGTCCTGAAGGCTCGAATCATCGTCTGTTATCGAAATTGTGTGATCTGTGGGGATGGTAAAGGTGATCGTATCACCGTTGGACGGGCTTCCGCCCGGCCAGGTGACCTGATCGTCATCATATCCAGAGTAATTGAACGTCGCCATTGCGCTCATGGGTAACGACAACGTTTTAATTGCAGGTAAAGAGTGTCGGCTAGCACCGAGCCAAGGCCTTGGTTATGGGCTAGGTAACGGCGTCCAATGTCGAAGCCGACATTGGTTCATTTTGCAGCATTCGACGGTTTGGGCTCTCTGCGGTCGTCCGAGGCGGCGCGGCATCTCCTCAGGCAGACCAACTTTCAGTAGTGCGTGACGGCCCTTAGCGGACCTTCGACCTTCCTTCGAGATACTGCGGTCGCAGCCCGCTTACCGGACATTCGCTGCAGGCGGATGGTTCAACGCTGTCGA
>NZ_QBKS01000002.1:1007500-1019256 GCF_003054285.1 Litoreibacter ponti | reverse complement strand
GCCGCCCATTTCGCCCTTGGCAATGACAGCGCCGCCGAGCGCGTCATCCGCGACACCTCCACCGGCAACATCTTCGCCGCCCAGCTGAACGGCGCGCTGGCAAATGAGAGCGCCGCCGAGCGGTCGGTCAACAAGACGGCTGACGTGGCCACGAAAGCCTCCTCCGACGTGCTGCGCTTCTTCGCACTGAGCAACGACAGCGCCGCCGAGCGTATCGTGAAGTAACGTCCCCCCGCGGTCTTCTCCCTGGACCCAGAAGAAGCCCTCGCCTGAAAAGGCGGGGGCTTTTTTGCGTCTATGGCTCGTCCCAATATCGACGGCGCTCTTCCCAGATCTTCTCGCCGATGCGGCAATCGCTTGGATCACGGGCCAACGCCTGAACGGGAATCGCTGCGGCGGCGGGTGTTAGGCCAACCATCTCGAGCACCAGTTTGCGGCGCACCGCATCGGCGAAGTCGCCCCAATCAAGCACCGGAATGACAAACGCCCCCGGGCCACCAATCACGCAAGTGCGGTAGTAGATGTCGAGCCCGTCGAGATGCCAAGCGCGGCCAAGGCCCTCGTCGGTCATCAAGGGCAAGCCGTTGATCACGATACCCTTCGCGACCACGCTGTTGCGGGCCGTCTCGACGCCGCGACCTTGATTGTTTGGCCCGTCGCCAGAGATGTCGATCACCTGTCGCAGACCGTCGAAATCGTTTGTCTCAATCTGGCTCGCGCCGAACAAAAGCGCCTCGGAGATTGACGTGCGACGCAATGCGGGGTCGAACCACCAGTCCAGCTTGGAGGCGAAAGCATCCAGATCTTCTGCGGTTTCGATCAGGGTCCAGTCTACGACGACGCGCTGCGTGCCGGACCATTCGATATAGCTCATTGCCACGCGCTGCAGCAGCCCCGATTGCACGGCGCGCAGCACTTGGGGCGAGCGCAAGGCCTCGGCATAGCCGCGGCGTTGGATTTCCAGCTCGCGCTCGGTCATCGAGCGGGACGCGTCGACCATCAGCGCAAGCTCAAGGTCCACCTCAACGAGATCCGCGCGGGCGGGGTCAAGAGAGATCAGGCCGAAAGCGGCCATGAGAACCAAGGAACGCCACATAGGCCCCACGTTGTCCAAGATGGACGGCTGGGTCCAATCACTTCTTTTCAGAGAAGTCGGTCAGGGAAGTTCGGCGAGGATGGCTTTCGCGGCCTCGGACGGGTTCGGTGCTTGCCAAATCGGACGACCGACAACGATATGGTCGGCCCCTTCTGTGATTGCTTGGGCAGGGGTGGCGATGCGCTTTTGATCCCCCAGATCTGCGCCTGTCGGTCTCACGCCGGGGGTTACGATCAAGCGGCCTTTAGCTTCCGGCAACGCGCGGATTTTTGCGGCCTCTTGAGGAGAGGCGATAACACCATCGGCACCAGCTTCTAGCGCCTTCGCGGCGCGCTCCAGCGTGATGTCGTGGATATCGCCGGGCTTGATGCAGTTTGCATCAAGATCGGCGCGGTCGAGGGACGTCAAAATCGAGACGCCAAGTATTTTGAGCCTTGAGCCGGACGCCCCTTCCATCGCAGCGCGCACCACATGGGGGTCACCGTGGACCGTGAGGAAATCGAGGTCGAACTGCGCCAGTCCGCGCACCGCCGCCTCGATCGTCGCGCCGATATCAAAAAGCTTCATGTCGAGGAAAATGCGCTTGCCGTGCTCGTCCTTCAGCTCGTTGGCAAGCGCCAATCCGCCTCCAGTCAGCATGCCGAGGCCGATTTTGTAGAAATTCACCGATGCTCCCAACTTTCCCGCCAGATCGAGGCCGGCGAGGGCGTTCGGCACATCTAAGGCGACAATTAATCGATCATCGGGCATTGGGGTTCTCCAGTTATGGATTTGCCCCTAGCTGCCTGCCCGTGTCGCCTGCGTCAAGCGGCGTTGGGTATATCGCTCAGGCCCATCGCGTCCTTGAATTGGCGCACGAGATTGTCGAGGTGCAACAGCTTGCCTTCCTTCAGTGCAGGTGCGCGCGCGGTCAGGCGCGCCGTGCCTTTGGCGCGTCGTGCTTTGGCGCGGGCGACCAGCACCGTCGCGACGTGTTCAAATTCAGTTGTGATGGGGAGTGGGGCGGAGATAGGGACCTTGCGGGTCTCGCCGCCTTCGTGGAACACCACCAACGCCTCAAAGCTGCGGTTGGCGGCGTTATAGTTGAGGTTTTGCACCTCGGTGTGATAACTGCTCATATCACTCTCCTTATTATTTTCTTGCTAACTTACGTAGGGACTCGTTGGTTCCCTCGCCAACTCTCGTCGGTCACTGTTTGGTGAATCCCGCTGCAGAATTGTTTCAGAACCAAAGCTGCTGGAACCCCTGCGCCGCTGCCCACGTTCTCTTTCCAATCAACCCATTTTAGGAGACACGAACATGGCGAGCATGGATATCAAAGGCGAGCGCAACGCGCCGGGCAGATCAGTTTTTTGGATGATCATCGGCGCGGGTGTCGTGGCGGTCATCTTGCTGGCGGTGCTGCTGAATTTTGACGGCGGGAATGACGTACAAGGCGTATCGGAGACCGCGGTGAGCAACATGCCCGTGGGCGACCAGCCGGAGAGCGAGCCAATGGTGGCGTCCGACACCGGAGCGATCCCGGATCAAACCGGTGACACCGCCGCAGCCCCGAACAGCCAAGGCATGGCGTCCGACGAGGCGACGGTGCAAATCAATGACGATGCTGCTCAGAATTGAGCGATATTTTTGCAACAGGCGGTCTTGCGGCCGCCTGTTGCAGTTTCCATATCCCTAGAGAGGCCGGACCTATCGGGTGCCGCATAGCGGGCCCGCACAACCGGCGCTTGAGAGAGGAACGAGACCATGGATTTGGAAAAATTCACAGAGCGTGCGCGGGGCTTCATCCAGGCGGCGCAAACAATCGCAATGCGCGAGGATCACCAGCGCCTTGCCCCCGAACATCTGCTGAAAGCGATGATGGATGACGAGCAGGGCTTCGCATCCAATCTGATCACGCGCGCCGGTGGTGCGCCCACGCGCGTGCTGGAAGCCGTCGATCTGGCAATGGGCAAGATGCCAAAAGTCACCGGCACTGGCGGACAGGTCTACATGGACGGCCAGACCGCCAAGGTTCTGGGCGAGGCCGAGAAGCTGGCCAAGAAGGCTGGTGACAGTTTCGTCCCAGTGGAACGGTTGTTGTGCGCACTGGCGATGGTGAAGTCTCCTGCCAAGGACGCGCTTGATGCGGGCGGGGTGAGCGCACAGGGGCTGAACGCCGCGATCAATGACATCCGCAAGGGCCGGACCGCCGACAGCGCGAGTGCGGAAGAAGGCTACGATGCCCTGAAAAAATATGCGCGCGACCTGACGGAAGCGGCGCGTGAAGGCAAGATTGACCCGATCATCGGTCGCGACGAAGAAATCCGCCGCACGATGCAGGTTCTCAGCCGTCGCACGAAGAACAATCCGGTTCTGATAGGCGAGCCCGGCGTCGGTAAGACGGCCATTGCCGAAGGGCTTGCACTGCGTATTGTCGATGGCGATGTGCCGGAATCCCTGCGCAACAAGCAGCTGATGTCGCTCGACATGGGATCGCTGGTTGCGGGCGCGAAATATCGTGGTGAGTTCGAAGAACGTCTGAAAGCGATCCTGTCGGAAGTGACCTCTGCCGCTGGCGAGATCATCTTGTTCATCGACGAGATGCACACGCTGGTCGGCGCTGGCAAGGCCGACGGGGCGATGGACGCGTCCAACCTACTCAAACCCGCGCTGGCTCGGGGCGAGCTACATTGTGTGGGCGCCACGACGCTGGACGAATACCGCAAGCATGTCGAGAAAGACGCGGCCCTTGCCCGGCGCTTCCAGCCGGTCATGGTCGAGGAGCCGACCGAAGAGGACACGGTTTCGATACTGCGCGGCATTAAGGAAAAGTACGAGCTGCACCACGGTGTGCGCATTTCCGACAGTGCTCTGGTCGCGGCGGCTCAATTGTCGCATCGCTACATCACGGACCGGTTCCTGCCGGACAAGGCGATCGACCTCATGGACGAGGCCGCATCCCGGCTGCGCATGGAAGTCGACAGCAAGCCCGAAGAGCTGGACGCTTTGGATCGGCAAATTTTGCAGTTGCAGATCGAGGCGGCAGCACTTGAGAAGGAAGATGATGCCGCGTCGATGGACCGATTGGAGACGCTTCAAAAAGAGTTGGCCGATCTGCAGGAGAAATCCGGCGAGATGACGGCAACCTGGCAGGCAGAGCGCGACAAGCTTGAAGGCGCGCGTGACCTGAAAGAGAAGCTCGACCGCGCTCGCGCGGAGTTGGATATCGCGAAGCGTGAAGGCAACCTCGCCAAAGCGGGTGAGTTGTCCTACGGCGTGATCCCGGAGCTGGAAAAAAATCTTGCCGATGCCGAGAGCCGCGAAGAGACACAGATGGTCGAAGAGGCCGTCCGCCCCGAGCAGATCGCCTCAGTTGTGGAGCGGTGGACCGGTATCCCGACCTCCAAAATGCTGGAGGGCGAGCGCGAGAAGCTGCTGCGCATGGAAGAAGAGTTGGGCCAGCGTGTCATCGGGCAGCAAGGGCCGGTGCGGGCCGTGTCCAATGCCGTGCGCCGTGCCAGGGCTGGTCTGAACGACGAGAACCGTCCGCTGGGCTCGTTCCTGTTCCTTGGGCCAACTGGCGTGGGTAAAACCGAGCTGACAAAAGCCGTGGCCGAGTTCCTGTTCGACGACGACAGCGCAATGGTACGTATCGACATGTCGGAGTTCATGGAAAAGCACGCGGTGGCGCGTCTGATCGGCGCACCTCCGGGCTACGTGGGCTACGACGAAGGCGGCGTTCTCACCGAGGCCGTGCGTCGCAGACCGTACCAGGTTGTCCTGTTCGACGAGGTCGAGAAGGCGCATCCGGATGTGTTCAACGTGCTGCTGCAGGTGCTCGACGATGGTGTGCTGACTGACGGTCAGGGCCGCACGGTCGACTTCAAGCAGACGCTGATCATCCTGACGTCGAACCTTGGGGCGCAGGCTCTGTCTCAGCTTCCGGAAGGCGCTGATGCGTCTGAGGCCAAGCGCGATGTGATGGACGCCGTTCGGGCGCATTTCCGGCCCGAATTCCTGAACCGTCTGGATGAGACGATCATCTTCGATCGGCTCGCCCGCGACGACATGGCCGGGATCGTCGAGATCCAGCTGGCGCGGCTTGAGAAGCGTTTGGCGGGTCGCAAGATCAAGCTGGAGCTCAATGACGCCGCCAAGACATGGCTCGCTGACGAGGGCTACGATCCGGTCTTCGGCGCGCGTCCGTTGAAGCGCGTGATCCAGCGAGCCTTGCAGGATCAACTGGCCGAGATGATCTTGGCCGGCGATGTGAGCGACGGGGACGTGGTCACGATCAGTGCGGGCGCTGATGGGCTTTTGGTTGGTGACCGGGTGTCGGCATCCAACCGTCAGCCCCCAGAAGACGCGGTCGTCCACTGACCTGTCACACGCTGACGTAGAAAGTGCATTGCGCGCCAGGGCGTGATGCGATGAAAGGGCCGGAACATCAACGTTCCGGCCCTTTTGATATGCACAAGTTTGATCTGGTTATCTTCGATTGTGATGGCGTGCTGGTGGACAGTGAGCCGATCACCAACCGCCTGATGCAAGAGGACCTTGCGCGGCACGGGCTTGTGCTGTCGCTCGACGATGTTCTGGACCAGTTCGTCGGCGGGACCATGCGGGGCGTGATGGACAAGGCGAACGCGATGGGAGCGAACCTGCCAATAGGCTGGGTCGATCAGTTCTATGCACAGATGTTTGAGCGTCTTGCGGCGGAAGTTGAGGTCATCCCCGGCGCGCCTGCGGTGCTGGATGCCTTAGATGCGGCCGGGCTTCCCTATGCGGTGGGCTCGAACGGGCCGCATGCCAAGATGGATATCACTTTGCGGCGCACCGGACTGTTTGAGCGGCTTCAGGGGCGCGTTTATTCGCGAGAAGACGTGGCGCTCCCAAAACCCGCGCCGGACGTTTACTTAAAGGCTGCTGCGGATGCGGGAGTTGCACCGGATCGGTGCGCGGTGGTCGAGGACAGCCCAACGGGCGCTGCAGCCGGGAAGGCCGCAGGCATGACCGTGTTCGGCTTCGCAGCGGAGATGCCGCGCGCGCGCCTGTTGCCGATATGCGATCATGTCTTCGAAGATATGTTGGAATTGCCGGAGCTGTTGTCCGTCTAGGGTTGGAAGGCCGCTCGCACGGCCTTCCTCGTAGCCCCGAAGTGGGCTGTTGTTTTGTGACTTAGCCGCCGGTGGGCATGATCACTTTGTCGATGACGTGGATCACGCCGTTTGATGCCTCTACATCGGCGGACACGACCGTTGCGTCATTGACCATGACGCCGTTGTCGAGATCGATGGTGATCTCACCGCCTTGCACGGTTGCAGCGGTCATGTCGTCCGTCAAATCGGTCGACATCACTTTGCCTGCCACCACGTGGTAGGTCAGGATCGCTGTCAGCTGGTCTTTGTTCTCGGGCAGCAGCAGGCTTTCGACGGTGCCGTCTGGCAGAGCGGCGAAGGCTTCGTCGGTGGGGGCGAAGACCGTGAAGGGGCCTTCACTTTTCAGGGTGTCGACAAGGCCTGCGGCCGTTGCAGCGGCCAACAGGGTCTCGAAGCTGCCTGCGGCGGCGGCGGTGTCTACGATGTCCTTGGAATGGCCATCAGCAAAAGCGGGCGCGGCGAGGCTTGCGGCAGCGGTCAGCGCGAGAAAGGTTCTGCGGATCATGTTGTAAGTCTCCAGATGTTCGTTTTTGAAGACGCCCGTGATTGGGCATCGCAAAGGATACGCTCAAACCCTGCGGCAGGATGCTGCCGAGTGTGCAGATATTCAGATTGACGGAAGGCGCGGTTGGACTAAGCCAGCGCCGCTTTGCGTTTCCAATAAATCTTATGTCAGAACACGTTATCGATCCGGCTGAAAATGCCCGTCGGGGTTGCACCTTTCGGACGCTCTGACAGAGTGGCGAAAGTCATTTCAGGAGCATGAAAGATGTGGATGTTCGATTGGGCGGGCTGGGCGATCGAAATCATGGCGCTGGCCTTCCTCGTGGTTCTCGGCACGGCGGCGGCCATCGCAGTGGTTCTTTTCGTGATTGACCGCACCCAGACCGAGGACGCCATTCGGCGCAACTACCCCGTCATCGGGCGGTTTCGGCACCTGTTTAGCGAGTTGGGCGAGTTCTTCCGCCAGTACTTCTTCGCGATGGACCGCGAAGAGCTGCCTTTCAATCGGGCGCAGCGCAACTGGGTCAGCCGCGCATCCAGCGGGCAGGACAACACCGTCGCGTTCGGCTCGACCCGCAACACGTCGGTTGTGGGCACGCCTTTGTTCGTGAATGCGGCGTTCCCGCCGCTCGACAATCAGTTTTCGTCCTCCGAGCCGCTGGTTATCGGTCCGGACGCGCGTGAGCCCTACGAGGCGAAGTCCTTCTTCAACCTGTCGGGCATGTCCTACGGCGCCATATCCAAACCGGCAGTGCTGGCCTTGTCGAAAGGCGCCAAAGAGGCTGGCATCTGGATGAACACGGGCGAAGGCGGGCTGAGCCCGTTTCATCTGGAGGGCGGGGCCGACATCGTGTTCCAGATCGGCACGGCGAAGTACGGCGTGCGCAACAAGGACGGCTCGCTCAACGATGACAAGCTGCAAGAGGTGGCAAGCCACCCGCAGGTCAAGATGTTCGAGGTGAAGCTCGCCCAAGGGGCCAAGCCCGGAAAGGGCGGCATCCTGCCCGCGGCCAAGATCACCGCAGAGATCGCGGAAATTCGCGGGATCGAAGAGCACACGGACAGTATCTCGCCAAACCGCCATATCGAAATTTCGGACTTCGACGAGCTGTTGGATTTCATTGCCCATGTGCGCGATATCACCGGAAAACCCGTGGGGATCAAAACGGTGTATGGCTCAGAGGCACCGTTTCGCGAGCTGTTCGACCTGATCCTGCGGCGCGATGAGGCGCCGGACTTCATCACTTTGGACGGGGGTGAGGGGGGCACCGGGGCGTCGCCCCTGCCGCTCATGGATCTGGTCGGTGTGACGATCAAGGAAGCCTTGCCAGAGCTCGCCAACCTCTTGCGCGAATACGGGCTGAAGTCGCGCATTCGGCTGGTCGCCTCCGGCAAGCTGATGGTGCCGGGAGATGTGGCTTGGGCGCTTGCGGCGGGCGCGGATTTCGTCACCTCCGCGCGGGGCTTCATGTTCTCGCTGGGCTGCATTCAGGCCATGAAGTGCAACAAGAACACGTGCCCGACCGGCATCACCACCCATGACAAGAGGTTTCAGAAAGGCCTCGTGGTGGAGGACAAATTCAAGCGGGTCGCGCTTTACGCGAAGGGTATCGTCAAGGAGGTCGAGCTGATCGCCCATTCCGTCGGCGTGTCCGAGCCGCGACAGCTCCGCCGCGAGCACGTGCGCATTGTCCAGGACACGGGCAAGTCGGTGCCGATGGATGTTCTCTACCCGGTCAAACCAAAGGCGTGACCGGGCAATTCTTAAACGACTGATCAGGCTTCGGCCGGTTTGAAATCCAACGCGTAGCCATTGATGCAATGCAGGATCTTGCGCGACAGAAAGACATGATGGCCCAAGTGGCTGCCGCACCGGCGGCAGTGCACTTCGGGCACTGTCCCGGGCCCACCTGCCATGCCGCCATATTCGGGCACCGGGCCGTCTATGCCAAACAGCACCGCGTTGGGCACCGCGTGCTCAAAGAAGACCCAGCCCTTATCGAGGACAATTTTCCAGATGCCATCATAGCTGTGCAGGTCGCACCCTTTGCAATGATAGGCCCCCGGACGGGTCTCTTCCCAGAGCGGGCTGGATTTGGGCGGCTCGGTGCGGCCTTCGCGCAAGATGCCGTATTCGATCCCGCTGAGCTGCTCGCGCCATTCCTTTTCGGTACGCACGATCTCGAACTGGAATGTGTCGCCATGGCTCTCCGCGCGCGCCGGGGCCGCAAGGGTCAGGGCCGCAGCGCCGGATGTCGCAAAGAAGCCGCGCCGGGATAGGATGGGCGAAGTGTCTTTAGGCATGAAGTGTCCTCCTCTCATGTCAGGCTCAAACGAATGCGCTGTGCCGATATCCCACCGTAGCGCGGCTAAGCCTGCAAAAGGTCCAAAAAGTCATGCCATCCCCACAATGTGACCCGGCGTGTGCCGCGCGGCGCTGCCGATCTGCCGGTGTTCTTGGCAGAATTGCTGGACAGGCTGCGCTTGGCCCGCTGACGGTTTGCGCTATTGTGATGTGAAAGGCGGCGTCATGTCGCCGATCCAACAGTTTCGTGAGCAGCCCTCATTTGGTTTTGCGGAACCGCGTGGCTAGTCCATAGGTTAAGCACGCAAACGCAAGGAGCCTGTATTCTGATGGCAAAACGATTCCTCTCCGACCTGACCTGGGGCGATGTCACGCCCGAACATGTGTTCATGAACCGCCGCGCGTTCATGGCCGGCGCGACCGCACTGGCCGCAGGAGGGATCGCCGGGCAAGGCTTCGCATCTCAATACTCAACCGAGGAAGATCTCAACAGCTGGGAAGAGATCACCCAGTACAATAATTTCTATGAGTTCGGCACTGGCAAGTCCGACCCTGCCGAATATGCGGGCGCTCTGACGACAAGCCCGTGGTCGGTCGAGATCGACGGAATGGTCGACAAGCCGGGTGCTTACGACTTCAAAACGATCATGGACGCCATGACCATTGAGGAGCGCATCTACCGCTTCCGCTGTGTCGAGGCATGGTCGATGGTGATCCCGTGGAACGGGTTTGAGCTGGCCGATCTGTTGAACATGGCAGGCGTGCAGGACGGTGCGAAATATGTCGGGTTCGAGACATTGCTGCGCCCCGAAGAGATGTGGGGCCAGAAGCGCAACTTCATCCCGTGGCCCTACCGCGAGGGTCTGCGCCTTGACGAGGCGATGCATCCGCTGACCATTATGGCCACCGGCATCTACGGAAAAGACATTCCCAACCAGAACGGTGCGCCTCTGAGACTGGTTGTTCCGTGGAAATACGGCTTCAAATCCATCAAATCGGTCGTGAAGATTACGGTGACCGATACCCAGCCCGAAGCCAGTTGGAACATGATCAATCCGCGCGAATACGGGTTCTATAGTAATGTGAACCCCGAGGTGGATCATCCGCGTTGGTCTCAGGCCTCCGAACGGCGAGTAGGGGGCGGCTTACTGGCCAAACGCATCCCGACGCCTATGTTCAATGGATACGAAGAGCAGGTTGCATCGCTCTACGAAGGAATGGATTTGCGCGAGAACTTCTAATGTTGAAAGACCGCGGATTTCGTATTGGGCTGATCGGCTCTGTGGTGGCAGCGATTTGCTGCTTCACGCCCTTGCTGGTCATCACCCTCACGAGCCTTGGGTTAGGCGCTTATACTATTTGGATAGACCCGATCGTGGTGCCTGCGCTGATCGTATTTGGCGGAATCCTTGTCGCATCGGCCATCCGCGTTGCTCAGGCCCGGGCATGAGCCACCCCTTAACCCTGCCGGAGCGCGTTAATATCGTCCTACGCCCAATCCCAACTTGGTTAGTCTATCTGATCGGCGCTTTGCCCGGTCTCTATATCGTGGTCGGTATCGCGCTGGCCCTGACCGGGACCTACGATCTGTTCGGCAATCGATTGGGCATAGATCCGGCAAAGACGCTGGAGCACTGGCTGGGCGAGCTGTCATTGCAGTTCTTCATCGCGACCATGACGATCTCGATCCTGCGGGACAAGTTTCGACTGAAGCTGATCAAGTTCCGCAGGCCCTTGGGTCTTCTGACCTTCTTCTATGTGGTTCTGCACCTGAGTATTTGGGTTTGGCTCGACATGCAGTGGCGGTGGTCCGAGATGTGGGCCGATATCCTGAAACGGCCGTACATTACGATCGGTATGCTGGGCTTTGCCCTACTGATCCCGCTGGCGCTGACGTCCAACAATGCGTCGATACGCAAGATGGGCCCAATGGCGTGGCAGAAGCTGCACAAGCTGGCCTATCCAGCATTTCTGCTTGGCGCGATCCACTATGTTATGGTGCAAAAGGTCTGGGAGGTGGAGCCACTGATCTATCTCGCCATCGTCATCATCCTTCTTTCCCTCAGATGGCGAAGACTTCTGCCCCGCAGTTAAACCGGGCCCGCGATATGCGCCCATAGGAGACGATTATTATGAACAGACTTAATTTCGGCGCTTTCGCAGTATGTGCGGCCTTTGGTGCGTCGGCGGCTTTTGGGCAGACCCTCGACATCGAGAACATGAAAGTCAAAGGCAAGATGGAGCAGGTTTCGACCCATATGGGCTCCATGACAATCGAGCTGGGGGAGAACGCGCCGGAGATCGACGACCGCCTGATCTTCGAGCCATTCCAGATGAATGACGAACTGCAGCAGCGCACCGATCTTGTCTTCCTCATGCGGCATGGGCCGACGGATTGGAGCAAGCTCGACGTCAAGAACGTCGCCCCGACCGATTGCGCCAACCAGAGGATCATGAGCCCCGAGGGTCGCAAAGATATGGAGACCCTGGGACTGCTGTTAGGCTCGAACCTTTTGCTGCCCTCCAAGATCATCGTCAGCGAGTGGTGTCGCAACCAGCAGACGCTCGAGAGCCTGAATGTAGGCTTCGATCAGGTGGCCGATGATCTGAGCGAAGCCTTCGTGGTGGAAACCAATCCGGAGCTGAACCTGTTGCTGTCCTTGCAAGGAGCCGAGGATGTCGAAGAGCTGCGCCGGATCATCAGCGCATG